>JALVSV010000485.1 GCA_027024125.1 Methylothermaceae bacterium
CTCTCAACGGTTACACCTATCTGGAGGAATGATCACGATGAATCCACGTGTCGGCTTTATCGGACTCGGCGCCATGGGAGCGCCCATGGCAGAGAATCTGGCCAAGGCAGGGCTGCTGCAGTGTGTTTGGAACCGCACCCCCTCCAAAGCCCAAACCCTGGCCGGAAAACTGAGCGTCGAGGTGGCAGCCACCCCGGCCGGGGTGGCGAAGGTGTGCAACGTGATCTGCATTTGCGTCTCTGAAGACCGGGACGTGCTGGCAGTCATCGATGCCATATCGCTTGGCATCGAGGCAGACACGATTGTGATCGACCACTCCACCGTCAGCGTCAACACGGCAGTGGCAGCTGCAGAGAAGGTCCGTGATCACGGCGGTGAATTCCTCGACGCACCGGTGTCAGGCGGAGTGGAAGGCGCCAGGGCCGCTACCCTGGCCATCATGGTGGGCGGCAAGCCCGAAACACTCGAACGGGCCCGCCCCGTGCTGGAAATTGTCGGCAGCCGCATCGCCCACATGGGTGACACGGGTGCCGGGCAGGCCACTAAAGCGGTCAATCAGGTGCTCTGTGCCGGCATCAACCAGGCAGTGACCGAAGCGCTCGCTTTCGGCCATGCCCTGGGGCTGGATCTGGAGAAAGTCATCGATGTCGTCTCTCAAGGCGCCGCCGGCAACTGGTTCCTGGAAAAACGGGGACCGACCATGGTCCGTGGGAGATTCGAACCCGGTTTCAAACTGAACCTGCACCACAAGGATCTGAGGATTTGTCAGGCCATGGCAAGGGAGACAGGGATATCTCTACCCCTGGTGGACACAACGCTGAAGGATTATCAAAAGCTCCTGGGAGACCATGGCGAGGAAGACATTTCCACCCTGTACCGGCTCAAGAACCCAGGAAAACCAATGGCGTAGAAATTCACACATACGTCAGAATATTTAACACTGGGCACTCAGATCCAATACGATATTCTTCATAATCAATGTATTACGATTATGGCATGAAACATGCTTTTATAATCACCAGGAGGATATAGAGGGCACCCCTTGTAAATTTGACATTTTCAGGAGTGCCAACATGCACCATACTATTCAAGCAAGCATACGGACAGGACTGCTGTTGTCCGTTTTCTTCCCCTTTCTTGCCGCCAATGCCATCATGATTGACGGGGATCTGAAAGACTGGATCGGTCAGCCCCAGGGAAATGCTTCGGACTGGACTCCACTCAGATCCACCACTCACTACACTGTCGAGGATCAGGATGGTGACGCCAATGCTTATCTTGATCCCGGTTATGGCGGGCAGGCCTACGACGCCGAAGCGATGTATGTGGAAATCATGGATGGCACACTTTACATTGCCGTGGTCACCGGCGTGGCGCCAGATGCGAATGCCGATTGGCCGGCGGGGGACATCGCCATCGACTTTGGCAATGACGGTATCTTCGAATACGGTATCGTCACCCTGGGCGACAGTGACAATCCAAAGGGCGGGACTGGTGATGCAGGGGAAGTATACGATGTAGACAGCTGGAACTACGGCATCTGGACCAATCCAGACGTACACAATGAGACCGACGAATCACCTTACAAGAAGGCCCACCCCACCACGGTCAAAACAGGAACGTTACTGGGTAGCGCAGAATTAAAATATGAGGAAGCAAAGTACAACGGCTCCATACCAACTGCCTTGGGGGACAAGGGCGGCAATCACTACCTGATCGAAGCCGCCATTCCCTTGTCTTTTTTCGCTCCTGACCTGCTCAAGCAGGATTTCACCGTACACTGGACCATGACCTGCGCCAACGACTGGATCCAGACGGACCCGATGGGCGTTCCGGAGCCCCCTGTATCGTGGCTGCTGACCACCGCCCTGGCTGGACTGGCTCTGAGGAAGCGGTTGAAACTTCATCCCGCTTGACCGACAGGTCGCGCCCACAGATCGTGGGCGCTGGCCTGAGTGATCTCTACCTGGAGAAACTGGCCTGGGCGCCAGTTTCCGGTTCCTTCCACGTACACCACGCCGTCGATCTCGGGCGCATCGCCACCGGTTCTGGCAATCGTCCCAGCTTCTGTCACCTCGTCGATGAGCACGGTTTCGACCTGGCCGATCCTTTCCTGCAACAGCTCGGCGCTGATCTCCGCCTGCAGCGCCATCAGCCTTTCCAACCGATCCTCCTTGACCTCCTCGGGAATCTGACCGGGAAGCTCGTTTGCCTTGGCCCCTTCCACCGGTGAATACATGAACGCCCCCACCCGATCGAGCCGCGCCTCACGGAGGAAATCCAGCAGCTGCCCGAATTCGTCTTCCGTCTCGCCAGGAAATCCCACGATAAAGGTACTGCGCAGGGTGATCCCGGGGCAGATTTCCCGCCATCGCTGGATTCTTGCCAAGGTATCGTCGCTGTTGGCAGGGCGCTTCATCAACCTGAGGATGCGTTTGGAAGCATGCTGCAAGGGGATGTCCAGATAAGGCAGGATTTTCCCTTCCGCCATCAATGGAATGATCTGGTCCACATGCGGATAGGGATAGACATAGTGCAGCCGCACCCAAACCCCGAGTTCGCCCAGCCCTCTGGCCAGATCGCTCAGCTGGGTACGCCAGCGTCTGTCCCGCCAATCGCTTTCCTGGTATTGAAGATCGACCCCATAGGCGCTGGTGTCCTGGGCGATGACCAACAGTTCCCTGACGCCAGCCAGAACCAGCCGTTCTGCTTCCGACAAGACCTCGCCGATGGGTCGGCTGACCAGATCTCCGCGCATGGAGGGGATGATGCAGAAGGTACAGCGGTGGTTACAGCCCTCCGAAATCTTCAGATAAGCGTAGTGACGCGGCGTCAGTTTGATTCCCTCGGGTGGCACCAGACTGGTGAAGGGGTCGTGTGCAGGTGGCAGATGACGATGGACCGCATCCATCACCCCCTGGTAATCATGGGCACCAGTGACTTCAAGCACCTGGGGAAAAATGCCACGGATCGTATCGCCGCGCTCCCCCAGACATCCAGTGACGATCACCTTGCCATTTTCATCCAGGGCCTCGCCGATCGCATCCAGGGATTCTGCCACCGCATCCTCGATGAAGCCGCAGGTGTTCACGACCACCAGATCGGCCTGATCATAACTGGGCACCAATTGATAGCCTTCCGCCCGCAGGCGGGTCATGATCCTTTCACTGTCCACGAGCGCCTTGGGGCATCCAAGACTGACGAAACCTATCCGGGGGCTGGCGAGGGAGGCTGATTCCTGGAATTTCGATTCGGTCACGGTGTTCTTCTTCCACAATGGTCATCGTTGGACAGGCATTATACCTGCCCTGGTTCCAACTCCGTGGAACTCTGCCAAACCAGGTAACAATCCACACAAATGTAGACCCACGTGCAGCAGGACCACATCATCTAAACACGTAAGGGATTGAGTAAAGGGGCAGGTGGTCTGATTCGAAAGCCTCGCCGGCAGGGACGCCGGCGTGGAGCCTGCAAGGGAGAGCCAGGACCGACAAATTTGTCGGGAACAAATTTGAACAGCCGACAGGCTGGCCCCAACGGGGTGAACCACAGGGAAGTGGTTCATAAAGTCCAGTGAACTTTCGCAGCCGGGCGAGCGCCCGAACAGGGAAGTTTGGGCAGGACTTTCTTGCGCAGCAGGACTGCACAGCAAGAAAGTATTCACGGCGTTTTTCGATGCGGACCACCTGCCCCGACCTGAATAGATGACGGAGTCCTGCACGTGTAAGTATCAGCCATTCAACCATGACTTGGCGATGATATAATTCCCCTATTTTTTCTACCTTTTTTGGGAGCCCCATGAAACCATCCCTTGTTTCCAGACTTTCCGGGATACTCCAGCACGCGCTGGAAAAACAGGTACCGGCCACAGGCCTTGCCATGTTCCGAATCGGCTACGGTCTGGTAGCACTGCAGGAAATCCTGTTTCTGATCTATTTCCGCCCCCTGATCTTCGACGACCTTCCCTATATCGACCAGGGTCCGGCGATGATCGCCTTTTTCCTGCCTTTGTGGTCGCTTGCGGCCCTGGGATTGACCCTGGGCTGGCACACCCGCCTGAGCGCCGTGGTCAATTACCTGTTCTGGGTGCTGTTCACCGCCTTCACCTCCATGTGGCGGGACTTCGACGGCGGCTTCGACCAGATGATGATCTCTTCGGGGCTGCTGCTCATATTCCTTCCCTCCGAGCGAGCCTTGTCCCTGGACAGATTGCGCCTGGCATTGAAGTATTCGGTACCCGGCCAACGTTACCATCCCCCCAATTACGTTCCGGTGCTGGCATACTACATTCCGCTTTTGATCACTCTGGCACCGTTGTATTTCGATTCAGCCATCCACAAACTGTTCTCCGAACATTGGCGCAATGGTCTCGGCCCCTGGTTGCCGTCATCACATCCCTACTACATTTCGCCACTCGATCTCAGCTGGCTATTGGACAGGGAGTGGTTGCAGAGAGGAATCGGTTATACCGTCATCGCTTTTCAGTTTGTTTTTCCATTCCTATTCTGGCATCCCCGCTTTCGGGTCCCGTTGATGGCGCTGGGCGTCCTGTTTCATGCGGGCATCACCCTCTCCTTCAACATCTACCCCTTCGGGATGGGAATGCTGATTCATTACCTCCTCATGGTGCCGTTTTCCTGGTGGCGCCGGCTGGGGGAATGGATCCGGATCGCCGATCCACGCCTGAAGGTCTATTACGACGGCGATTGTCCTTTGTGCCTGCGAACGGTCATCGTGGTGGAACACTTCGATGTCCGCCGGGCTGTCCGGTTCCTGGACCTCCAGACCCATGCCGCCAGTGAACCGGCCCTGGCCGGCTTGGAACAGGACGCGCTGCTCAAGGACCTGTATGCAGTGGACCATTTGGGAAGCCGCTATCAGGGCGTGGATGCCTATATCCAGATTCTCAAGGCCATGGGCTATACCCGACCTCTGGGATGGTTGCTACAAATGCCCGGCATCTATCACTTGGCGCACAGGATCTATCGTCATGTCGCCGACAGCCGCTTTCGCTGTGACAGCACGTGTATCACCCCGCCCGCCATGGAAAGAGGCCCGGTGGAGCGGGCCTGGGAACAGTTTCTGGGAACTCCGCAAAAAAAGGCATTGAGGTTGGCAAAGATTCTTATCGTGCTGGCAGTCTTGCAACTCAACAGCACTCTCCACTATGGCCTGTTACACCGACTGAAACTCGGTGAGAATGCCTTGGGACCTGTGGCGGCGATCAGCAATATGCTGCTTTCCTTCAGTCATGGTCTGCTTGGAATCACCCCTCACGCCCTCTACCTTGCCGACCATTTCAAAGGTTACGAAACTCTCTTCGCCATCACCTGGATGGATGATCAGGGACATGAGCACTGGCTGCCTTTCATCAGTCAGGAAGGCAGAATCATCACCCCCAACTGGGGCCGGGTCCATTCCATGTGGGCCAACGTCGCAGTAACCCCGCGACTGGACGAGTACCGGCTGAGCAAGTTCAGTGCCAAGGTCACCGCCTTCTATGGCACCCGGTTGGGACTGGACCTGGATGATGCTCATTTTCGCCTCAAGGCAAAGCACATCCGGATGCCGGCTGACTGGGAACGTGGACTGAGACGGTGGAACTTGTCACAACCTTGGCACGATGCCGGCGAACTTATCTGGAAGAACAAAGTGATGCGGCTGGAATTGTGGAAACCTTTGAAAGTGAGAATCCGGTATTCCGAACCACTACCCGGAATGGAGAAGATGGAACATCCGTAAAGTAACTGCGGAGCATTTTTCCACAATTCCAAATCGAGGCCGCAGCCCTAAACGGAACACTCAGATCATGACTTTCAACTCTCTCCTTCCACTGACTCGACCTGAAGCAGAGGGCCCTCTCCACCGATGACCCTGACCCGCTTCCCGGCTTCGATGTCCTTGGGTGATGTCGCCAGCCACAGGGAACCGTCAAGCAATACTTCCCCATGTCCTCCTGCCGGAATCGAACGCCGCACTTCCGCCGTTCTACCCACCAGCGCGGCAGTCCGGCGGTTGAGGAAGGGCCGGTCGCTTTCGACAATCTTACGCCGGCGCCAGCGGTAGATGGCCACCACCGCGCATAGGACAGCGAGCACGGCAAAGGCCGCGATCTGATAGCGCCAGTCCCCGGTCGCCAGGGACACCAGGCCCGTCAGCACCGCAGCCACTGCGAACCAAAGGAAGAACTCTCCTGAAATCAGGATTTCCAGGACGATCAAAATCAACGCCACGGAACCCCAGAACCAGATGTCCCAAAGTGGAAGTTCCAGCTCCAGACCCATCAGTCGTTATCCTTGGTCTGGTCCAAAACCTGCTTTGCCACTTCTCCGATCCCGGCTATGGAACCAATGACCCCCGAAGCCTCCAGGGGCATCATGATCAGCTTCTGGTTGTCGGCAGAGGCAATCTGTTTGAGCGCCTCCACATAGCGCTGGGCGATGAAATAGTTGATCGCCTGAATGTCACCTTTTTCGATAGCCTGCGATACCATCATCGTAGCCTTGGCTTCGGCCTGGGCCAACCGCTCTCTCGCCTCGGCTTCACGGAAGGCCGCTTCTTTCTCCCCTTCCGCCTTGAGGATCGCGGCCTGTTTTTCCCCTTCGGCCTTGAGGATTTCCGCCTGTCTCTCCCCTTCGGCTTCAAGGATCTGGGCGCGTTTCTCGCGCTCGGCCTTCATCTGCCTGGCCATGGCATCCACCAGATCCTGGGGTGGAGATATATCCTTGATCTCGACCCGGGTGATCTTGACCCCCCAGGCCATGGTGGCCTCGTTGACGACCGTCAGCAAACGCTCGTTGATCTCGTCCCGTTTGGACAGCAGTTCGTCGAGATCCATCGACCCCATCACCGTGCGGATGTTGGTCATGGCCAGATTGAGGATCGCCAGTTCAAGATTGTTGACCTCGTAGGCGGAACGGGCAGCATCCAGGACCTGATAGAACACCACCCCATCGACCTTCACCATGGCATTGTCCTTGGTGATCACCTCCTGGCTCGGAATGTCGAGAACCTGCTCCATCACGTTGATCTTGCGGCCCACACTGTCGACAAAGGGAATGATGAAATGGAGACCGGGGGACAGGGTCTTGATATACTGACCAAACCTTTCCACCGTATATTCCATCCCCTGGGGTACCACTTTGATCCCGGCAAAGATCAGTGCCACAGCAACCACCAGCAGCACCACGAAAAAAACTGTCATCACGCACCTCGCTAAACAATCCCAAACGCCGATACTCTATCGAAAGCATAGATTTCCTTCCATGGAAGGACAAGCCATCTGGGTATTTCGAAGTGAAGTACTGACAATTTGAGTATCAGAGCCAGGTGGTTGAGTCTGAACCAAAAGAAACTTTGAGGAGGTGCTTTCGGGCAGGAAAAGGATTTAAAATGCGTGGAATTTCAAAAACCCCGGCGGGGTGTGCTAATCGGGACGCGATCAATCAGGCGGCTCTGTTTCCCCACCCTGGTCTTGCAATGCATCCAGGGATCTCTTCCGCAATTGTGACTCACGGACGACTCCGACCCCCCAGATTCCCCAGGAAGCGGTCTTGACCATCAACAACGGCACCGCGATCAGCTTGACCCCCCAGATCAAGATGGCAACAGCGCCCACCCCGGAAAGCCCCCAGGCAAACAGTCCTGTGCGACCACCAACGATCACCTTGATCGACAGGCGTTTATGGACTGCCCGACCTAGCTTCTTCAGGATGTCTTTCATCGACTATACCCCATTCTCTCCCTCACAGGATAATGGAATAACCGTCATAGAACTGTAATATTTATTCATATTCATATGACTTCCATATGACCTTTGAATTCCCTTGAAACCATATACATCCATCTGCATTCTAAGTTCGGCACAATCCAATAAGGAAATACCACCCCCTGTGTCAGCATACTTGTCCATCTGGTAATCTGGAATTCCAGAATGGAATTCCACAGGGGGCTGGAGAGAATAAGCGATGCGATATCCGAAGGAGAGAAAGGAAGCGGTGTTGAAGAAAATGCTTCCGCCGAACAACAAGTCTATCCGGGAGATTGCCCGGGATGAAGGGATCTGTGAGGCGACCTTGTACAACTGGCGCAAGAAGGCCCGTGCGGAAGGCCGGTTGCTGCCTGATGGAGACACCACACCGAATGGATGGAGCGCTGCTGACAAATTTGCGGCAGTCTTGGAGACGGCGGCAATGAATGAGGCAGAGCTGTCGGAATACTGCCGCAAACGGGGTCTGTATCCGGCCCAGATCCAGCAATGGCGGGAAGCCTGCGAGCAGGCTAATGATTGGGATCGAAGCCAGACCAAACGTCTGACAGAAGCCCGCAAGGAGGATGAAAAGCGGATCAAGGTCCTGGAGCGGGAACTTCGGCAGAAAGAGAAAGCCCTGGCGGAAACGGCGGCCTTACTGGTGCTGTCAAAAAAACTCGAGGCGATCTGGGGGGACGAGGAAAAATGACTAGCATCCCAGATCGCCGCCGTATTCTTAAGCTGGTCGAAGAGGCGCAGTCCCAGGGGGCCAGGCGCGCCAAGGTCTGTGATCTGTTGGGGATTCATACCCGCACCCTGTCCAGATGGCAGGACGATACCGGCCAGGTCAGGCCTGATGGGCGTCCCGAAGCCGATCGTTCGGCCCCCG
>JALVSV010000486.1 GCA_027024125.1 Methylothermaceae bacterium
CGCCAAAGGACCACTCAGATCGGCCTCGAAAGCGTTCTGCTTAGCCTCGCCGGCTGCACCGGCAATCCACAATCCTGCCTGCTTGAGACGATCCAGAGTACGGGCAAGATTAGTGACCCGAAACAGCGGTACGGTCTCAGCTGCACCGCTGGCGACTTTGCAAACCGCCGGCGTCAGGCCGACTGTTTTGTCCCTGGGTGCGATCACGCCGACAGCTCCGACAGAATCGCAGATCCTGAGGCAGGCACCGAGATTGTGCGGATCCTGCACCTGGTCCAGCACCAGAAATAATGGTGATCCTTCTTCAGCCAACACCCTCTCCAAGGCATCTTCATCGTGCTCCGGTGGCAAAGCCACTTCCATGACGATCCCCTGGTGATGGGAATTTCCCGCCAGTCGGTCGAGACGCTTGCGGTCAGCCAGTTCGAAAGAGATCCGCTGGGTCTCCAGTAATTGTCGTAACGCCTCGAGCCTGCGGTCTCGACGCCCACTGTCCAGCCATGCAGTGCGAACCCGTTCGGGTGCCTGCTCCAGCACGGCCCGGGCCGCGTGGAGGCCAAAGATCTTCCTGTTCATGCGGCCTGTTTTTTCGCCCTGCGGCGGCGCGAACGCCGTTTCGCCTGCTGCGGTTTTGCGGGGGCCAGTGGTGACACCAGATCCAGGTCGATCTTGCGCTCGTCCAAGTCGACACGCGCCACTTTCACTGTCACCACGTCCCCGATTCGGTAGGTCACGTGGGTGCGTTCACCCACCAGACAATGGCGCATGGGATCGAAATGGTAAAAATCCTGGCCCAGAGTGGATATGTGCACCAACCCTTCCACGTAGATCTCCTTCAACTCGACGAAGAAGCCGAATGAAGTCACCGCCGAAATCACCCCTTCGAACTCCTCGCCCACCTTGTCGCGCATATATTCGCATTTGAGCCAGGCAATCACGTCCCAGGTGGCCTCGTCGGCCCGGCGTTCGGTGGTCGAGCAATGTTCACCCAAGGTTTTGAGCTGGGGTACCGAATACAGGAATTCCTCGGAGCTGCCCCCTTCGAGAACATGACGGATGGCACGGTGGGTCAACAGATCCGGATAGCGGCGGATGGGAGAGGTGTAATGGGTGTAGGCATCCAGGGCCAGACCGAAATGTCCTTTCTTTTCCGGGCTGTAGACTGCCTGTGGCAGGGTTCTGAGCAACAGCATCTGAATCAGGTGGAAATCGGGTCGTCCCTGGGCCTGCTTCAGCACCTGCATGAAATCACCAGGTTTGGGTTTGGCGCCACCGGGCAGCTTCAACCCCAATTCGGCCAGATACTGGCGTACGTCGGCGACCTTCTCGGCGTTGGGCCCATCATGGATTCGACGCAGATAGGGAATTTTATTACGATCTAGGAAACGCGCGGTAGCCGCATTGGCGGCAATCATGCACTCTTCGATCAATTTGTGAGCATCGTTGCGGATCACCCGCTCTAAACGTTCGATCTTGCGCCCTTTTCCAAAGACGATCTTGTATTCATCGGTATCGAAATCCATCGCACCACGCAATTCGCGCTGCTTTCGCAGCGCCTGATAGACTGCGTATAGCTCCTCCAGATGAGGCAATAGATCCTGGTATCTGGCGCGGACACCAGGTTCCTTCTCCACCAACATTGCCGCAACCTCATTGTAGGTGAGGCGGGCATGGGATCGCATCACTCCCTGGTAGAACTTGGAGCGAATCACCTTGCCATCCCGGTTCACCAGCATCTCGCAAACCATGCACAGCCGGTCCACCTGGGGATTCAGTGAACAAAGTCCGTTGGAAAGCACCTCCGGCAACATCGGTATCACCTGTTGAGGGAAATACACCGAATTGCCACGTTTGAGCGCCTCCTGATCGAGAGCACAGTCCGGCTGAACATAGTGAGACACATCGGCGATGGCCACCAGCAGACGCCAACCTTTGGGGGTAGGCGTGCAATAGACCGCATCGTCGAAATCCCGTGCATCTTCACCGTCGATGGTCACCAGAGGGATGCTGCGCAGGTCGACCCGGCCTTTTTTGGCCTTCTCAGGGACCTCCTCACCAAAGCGCTTTACTTCCTCAAGTACCTCTTGTGGCCATTCGGAAGGAATGTCGAAGGCGCGGATCGCCACTTCGATCTCCATCCCTGGCGCCATATGCTCCCCCAAAACCTCGACGATCCTACCGATGGGCTGCTTGCGACGATTGGGCTGTTCGACGATTTCGGCCACCACAATCTGGCCGGGCTCGGCACCATCGAGGTAGTCCTTGGGAATCAACACATCCTGGGTGATACGCTTGTTATCGGGAACCACGAAGGCAACCCCACGTTCCACGAACAAACGCCCGACCACACGTTCGTGAGCCCGTTCGAGCACCTCGACGATGCTTCCCTCACGGCGACCCCTCCGGTCGATACCCGTCACACAGGCAATAACGCGATCACCATGAAGGACCTGTCGCATTTCCCTCGGCGACAGGAACAGATCTTCACCGGTCTCATCCGGTTTCAGGAATCCGAAACCATCCGGATGACCAATCACCCGCCCGGTGATCAGATCGTTGCGGTTGATCAGGCAGAAACGCCCGCGACGGTTGCGCAGCAACTGCCCATCCCTTTCCATCGCCTTGATGCGCCGTTCCAGGGACTCGAGATCAACCTCATCCACCACTCCCAGACAATCGGCGATCTCTTCGAAGGACAAAGGAATCCCCTTTTCCTGCAGGAGCTGCAAAATCAGTTCCCTACTGGGAATGGGGCGTTCATATTTTTTTGCTTCGCGCCTGGCGTAGGGGTCTGGAATGCGGAAAACACGGGGTTCGGTGTGTTGCTTGCCAGCACCAGCCC
>JALVSV010000487.1 GCA_027024125.1 Methylothermaceae bacterium
TGGGTCAAAATTGTTGGCCAGAGGTGGGTCAGTTTAGTTGACCATTAACAGCATGAATAAGGCACAGCAGTATATTGATGCAGTGCCTTTGTTCAATATGGCGGAGAGGGAGGATTACTCGGGCTGTCCTTGCCCTCGCCCCTTCGGGGCCGCGCTGAAGCGCGTTCAAATTTGTTCCTGGCAAATTAGTGACTCGGGGCCATCCTGGCCCCTTACCCTACGGGCGCGCTGAAGCGCGTCCAAAATGGCTGTCCTGCCATTTTGTCGAACCCTCTTATCGGGTTCTCATCCCTCCCTCAAGGAGCCGTTTTCCAAAAAAAAGCACCGGGGGTGATTTAACCTCGATGCCTTTCCATAACTTGGCGGAGAGGGAGGGATTCGAACCCTCGATGGGCTTTTGACCCATACTCCCTTAGCAGGGGAGCGCCTTCAGCCGCTCGGCCACCTCTCCGGGAATAAAAGTGGGATTTTCAGTCTGCTTCTGGATCTGACTCGGGTTCTTCGGTTTCAGGAGTATCTTCTGGGGTTTCCGGTGGTTGTTGAGCCTCTTCCCTTTCCCGCTTGATGCGTTCGTAGATCTCTTCACGGTGGACCGCTACATCTTTTGGGGCGTTGACCCCTATGCGAACCTGGTTACCCTTGACTCCCAACACGGTAACTGTGACGTTGTCGCCGATGACCAGTGTTTCCCCAACTCTCCGAGTCAAAATAAGCATAAGATTTTCCTTTCTGTTTACTGAAATCAGCCGTCACGTGCACGGGCCTGATACCAGTGCGAAGTTTAACCGATTATAGCACTTCGTTTTTTTGGCGGCAAAATCCATTAAATCACGCAGCTGGGGCCTGGTCCAGCCCGAAGGTTTCATGAAGGGTCCGTACCGCGAGCTCCAGATATTTTTCATCCAGCACCACCGAGACCTTGATCTCCGAGGTGGAGATCATGCGGATGTTGATGCCCTCATCGGCGAGGGCGCGGAACATCCTGCTGGCGATGCCCGCATGGGAACGCATGCCTACTCCTACCATGGAAACCTTGACGATTTGATCGTCACCGGTCACCTTTTTTGCTCCCAGCTTTTGGCATACTCCCTGCAAAATATCCAGGGCTTTGGCATAGTCGTTGCGGTGAACGGTAAAAGTAAAGTCGGTGGTGTCGTTCTCGGCCACGTTTTGAACGATCATATCGACCTCGATGTTGGCGTCTGCTATGGGGCCAAGAATTGCAGCAGCAATCCCTGGTTGGTCGGGGACACCTTCCACAGTCAGTTTGGCTTCATCGCGGTTGAAAGCGATACCTGAAATCAGCGCCTGTTCCATCTCTTCTTCCTCGTAGGTGATCAGGGTGCCCGGGCCATCGTCGAAAGTGGAGAGCACCCGCAGTGGCACATTGTATTTACCGGCAAATTCCACCGCCCGGATTTGTAAGACTTTGGATCCGAGGCTGGCCATCTCCAGCATTTCTTCGAAGGTGATACGGTCGAGCCGTCTGGCCCTGGGTTCGACACGCGGATCGGTGGTATAGACGCCATCGACGTCGGTATAGATGCGACATTCGTCTGCCTTCAATGCCGCCGCCAGGGCGACAGCAGTGGTATCGGATCCGCCGCGGCCGAGTGTCGTGATATCTCCTTCCTCGTTGACTCCCTGAAAGCCTGCCACTACCACCACTTTCCCTTGGTCAAGATCCTTGCGAAGGCGGGATGTATCAATGTCGATGATCCTCGCCTTGGTGTGCGATGCGTCGGTCAATATTTTTGCCTGGGCACCGGTGTAAGAACTGGCGGGGCAACCATCGGATTCCAGTGCCATGCACAGCAGGGCGATGGTGACTTGCTCACCGGTGGATAGCAGCACATCCAGTTCCCTCGGATTGGGGTGCTCCTGCATTTCCCTGGCCAGTCCAAGCAGCCGGTCGGTTTCACCGCTCATGGCCGAGACCACGACGACGATATCGTTGCCCTGACGCCGTGCCTGGGTGATTTTGTTGGCAACATGCCTGATCCGGTCAACGGTGCCGACAGAAGTACCACCATATTTGTGTACGTATAACGCCATAAATTCTTAATCTGCTCAAAGTAATTGATTGAATTGCTCAACGCTCAAGCGGGCCTGTTTCAGAATGTGGGACAAGGTTGATCGCTTGATCGGGCGATGGGCGGGAACCGCGAGTTTTAACACCTCATCACCGACATGTTTCTGCAATCTTATGTGGCTTCCTTTTTGCCGAACCACAACCCAGCCATGTCGTGTGAGAGCTGATATTATTTTTCATACCCAAGGCTTGGCACCTTGGTCATAAGGCGACTTCAGCAAGTTCCGCCTGTTCACCCATCACCTTGTCGTCTTCCACAGGCTCCAAATAGAGTTCGATCGCTTCCCTGATATTTCTTAGTGCTTCCTCTTTGGTTTCTCCTTCGCTGATACAACCTGGCAGACTTGGGACGTAAACCGTATATCCACCTTCTGGGCAAGGTTCAAGTACCACCTGAAATTTCATGTTTTTTCCCTCACAGTCTCTCTTTCACCCAATCCGCCACTCCAGCCAATGCCTGTTCCAGCTTGTCCGGCTCGTTGCCACCTGCCTGGGCGAAATCCGGACGGCCGCCACCACGTCCGCCAATCTGCCCGGCCACGAAGTTGACCAGTTCACCGGCCTTGATCCTGTCAGTCAGATCTTTGGTCACTCCAGCCACCAGGGTCACCTTGCCGCCTTTGACGGTAGCCAGGACGATGGCGGCACTGCCCAGTTTGTTTTTGAGTTGATCCAAAGTGGTACGTAGCGCCTTGGAATCGCCGTCTTCGATTTTGCAGGCCAGGATCTTGACCCCAGCGATTTCGGTTGCCCGAGAGGCCAGGTCGCCACCTGACTGGGTGGCCAGCTTGGCTTTGAGACGCTCCAGTTCCTTCTCCAACTGACGGGTTTTTTCCAATGCCTGCCGGGCCTTGTCATCGAGTACGTCCTGAGGACACTTGAACAAGTCTGCCAGCTTCTGCAGTTGCCGGTCGGCAGCCTGGGTCCAGCGTACCGCCTGATCTCCGGTGATCGCCTCGATTCTGCGAACGCCGGCGGCGATACCGGTTTCAGAGACGATCTTGAAGAATCCGATATCACCGGCGCGCTGGACGTGGGTTCCTCCACACAGCTCGACCGAGAAATCACCGATCTTCAGTACTCTCACCTGGTCTCCGTATTTCTCGCCAAACAGGGCCACGGCCCCTGCAGCCAGCGCCTTGTCTTTGGTCATGACTTCAGCAGTCACTGGCCTGTTCCTGCGGATCTCCGAGTTGACCCTTCGTTCCAGTTCCTCGAGTTGCTCCCTTGTCAGGGGTTCGAAATGAGAGAAGTCGAAGCGTAGCCGTTGTGGTTCCACCAGCGAACCTTTTTGCTGCACGTGTTCGCCGATCAGCTCGCGCAGGGCGGCGTGAAGGAGATGGGTGGCCGAGTGATTGAGGGCGGTGGCAAGGCGAAGCTCCTCGTCTACGGTTGCAGTGACAGTTACCCCTTTGTCAATCTGACCTTGCACCATCTTGCCGAGATGGAGCCAGGTGTCGCCTTGTTTCTGCGTGTCCTCGACCCGAAACAGGCCGCCTTCAATGCGGATCTCCCCTTTGTCTCCTATTTGCCCCCCGCTTTCGGCATAGAACGGGGTCTGATCGAGGATGATGGAACCTCCCTCGCCAGTGGAAAGGGAATCTACCGGCTCGCCATCTTTGACCAGTGCCAGCACCTTGGCCTGGGTACTCAGGGTTTCGTATCCCACAAAACGGGTTTTGGCATGGATGGGGATGACTTTGTGATGGCCGGCATCGAAGCCGCTTGCTGCCCTGGCTCGCTCCCGTTGTTGGGCCATTGCCTGTTCGAAGCCTTCCAGATCCAGTTCCAGTCCGTGTTCGAGAGCAAAGTCGCGGGTCAGATCCACCGGGAAACCATAGGTGTCATAGAGCTGAAAGATGAGCTGGCCCGGGATGCGGTTTCCCTGGAGTTTCTTCATGCCCTCTTCAAGGATCTTCATCCCCTGTTCCAGGGTCTCGGCGAAACGCTCTTCCTCGCGCTCGAGCACTTGTTCGATTTGTGCTTGATGTTCGACCAGTTCAGGATAGGCCTGCCCCATGGCCTCGACCAGGGGGGCGACCAGTCGATGGAAAAAAATGTCTTTGGTACCCAGCCGGTAGCCGTGACGTACCGCCCGGCGGATGATCCGGCGCAACACGTAGCCCCGACCTTCATTGGACGGCAATACGCCATCGGCAATCAGAAAAGAAGAGGCGCGGATGTGATCGGCAATCACCCTCAGGGAGTTGCTTTTCAGGTCATCGGTGCCCACGATGGCAGCTGCCGCTTCGATCAGATGACGAAACAGATCGATGTCGTAATTGCTGTGCACACCCTGCATGACTGCAGCAATCCGTTCCAGCCCCATGCCAGTGTCCACCGAAGGCTTCGGCAATGGAGTCAGGGTGCCATCGGCTGCGCGGTCATATTGCATGAACACCAGATTCCATATTTCCACATAGCGGTCACCCTCGGCTTCAGGGCTGCCGGGTGGGCCTCCGGCCACTTCGGGGCCGTGGTCGTAGAAAATCTCGGTACAGGGGCCGCAAGGGCCGATATCCCCCATGGACCAGAAATTGTCGTGGGCGCCGATGCGGGCGAAGCGCTGGGGCGAAACCTTGAGTTCATCGAGCCAGATGGCTGCAGCCTCGTCGTCTTCCTCATACACCGTGACCCAGAGTTTTGTCTCGGGGATTCCAAGTGTTCCGGTCAGGAATTCCCATGCGTAGCGGATGGCTTCCTGTTTGAAGTAATCGCCAAAGCTGAAATTTCCCAACATTTCGAAAAAAGTGTGATGGCGCGCCGTATACCCGACGTTCTCCAGATCGTTGTGCTTGCCACCGGCACGCAGGCATTTCTGGCACGAAGCGGCGCGGCTGTAAGGCCGCCTCTCCCGTCCCAGAAACACGTCCTTGAACTGAACCATCCCCGCATTGGTAAACAGTAGTGTTGGGTCGTTCTGTGGCACCAATGGGCTCGATGGAACGATGGTATGTCCCTTGTCTCGAAAATAGTCAAGGAACCGGGTGCGAATTTCCGATGTCGTCAAGGTTTTCATGAGTCATCCAACAGGGTGCGAATCTGCTCCATCTCGAAACCACGTTGCGCCATAAAACGGTAGCGGCGGCCATATTCGTTACGGTCCGGGATCGGACGTTGACCGTACTTGCGGCGGTAGATTTGTTTCGCCAGCGCAATCCAGTCGAGGTCGAGATTCAGCATCACTTCCTCGATCAACGTGTCATCGATCCCTTTTTGCCTGAGTTCGAAGCGAATTTTCACCGGCCCCTGGCCCCGTGAATGATGGCTGCGGATGAAACTTTCCGTAAAGCGGCGTTCATCCTGCCAGCCTGCGGCCTGCAGCTCGTTGATTACTTCACGGCCAATCTCTTCCTCCAGTCCCCGTGCTTTCAGTTTCCACGCCAATTCAGCAGTGCTGTGTTCCCGGCGTGCAAGAAGCCTCAGGCAAAGGTCTTTTATTTTAGCGCGTTCTTCATCCTGGCTCAGCCTTCTTTCTCCTTGGCCAGTTCTTTTTCGGCGCCGTCGGCCTCAGGGGTGATGCCGAAAGCCTTCTCGCGCACCTGTTGCTCGAGGGTTTGGACCAGTTCGGGGTGTTCCCTCAGGTACTGACGGGCATTGTCCTTGCCTTGACCGATCCGTTCCTTGCCAATGCTGTACCAGGCACCGGATTTCTGTACAAAGCCGTACTCGACTCCCAAGTCGATCAATTCGCCCAGCTTGGAGATGCCTTCGTTGTAGAGAATCTCGAACATTGCGGTCTTGAATGGTGGGGCCACCTTGTTCTTGACCACCTTGACTTTGGTGTCGTTGCCGAGAATCTCGTCGCCTTTTTTGATTGAGCCCACCCGGCGGATATCGAGCCGTACCGAAGCATAGAATTTGAGGGCGTTGCCACCGGTGGTGGTCTCAGGATTGCCGAACATTACCCCGATCTTCATCCGAATCTGATTGATGAAGATGACCATGGCATTGGAGCGCTTGATGTTGGCGGTCAGTTTTCTCAGGGCCTGGGACATTAGACGGGCCTGCAGGCCCACATGGGCATCACCCATTTCCCCTTCGATTTCGGCCTTGGGTGTCAAAGCCGCCACTGAATCCACTACGATGACATCCACCGCGCCAGAGCGTACCAGCATATCGACGATCTCAAGTGCCTGTTCGCCGGTATCCGGTTGGGAGATCAGAAGATCGTCCAGATTGACGCCGAGCCGCTGGGCATAGGAGGGGTCGAGGGCGTGTTCCGCATCCACGAATGCTGCCACCCCCCCCTGTTTCTGCGCTTCGGCGATCGTGGACAACGCCAGGGTGGTCTTGCCTGAAGATTCCGGGCCATAGATTTCGATGACCCGGCCTTTGGGCAGCCCACCTATCCCCAAGGCGATGTCCAGAGTCAGAGAGCCTGTGGGAATGGCCTCGATGTCGCTGGCGAGACCGGCATCACCCATGCGCATCACTGCGCCTTTGCCGTATTGTTTCTCGATTTGCAGCAGCGCTGCACTGAGCGCCTTGCGCTTGTTGTCGTCCAACATAGTTCGTTTACCTGTCGTTTGCTAAATTGCAGAAATTATGGCACAGCTTTGACCAAGGAAACTTGCCATCTGTCATAAGAATGGATGAGAGTGATTGGCATGATCGAATTTTTATGGTTTCCCGGGTTTCAGTGGTCATTCTGCGTCGTTTGGTTATGACGGTTCGGTTCGCCAACGTGCAATGACCTGATAGTTTGATCCATTCTCGTCCAGGCGGGAAGCGACCAGGGTAAATTCCCTGACTGGCCAATGGATGGGTTCGATCTCCCGGGTGATCACCCGTTTTTTGACCTTCCTCGCCAGGGTAAGATGTGGCCGGAAGGGTCTCTTCTCTGGTTTGAGCCCCAGTTTGCGCATCCCTTTCTTTAATCCATCGACCAACTCCTCCAGGGGGGGCGGTACTTCGTCCGAAGTGAGACATAAGACGCCTGGGCGCACCCAATGTTCCAGGCGGTTGAACACCAGTTCACAAGACGGCAGCGACAAAGATTGTGCCATGGCGATGAGATCGTCTATCCGGGAGTTGGGTACATCCCCCAGGAACAACAGGGTGACATGGAGCTTTTCCGGCTTGACCGCTTTGCCTTCGTTGATTTCCAGAGCCTGGCAGGTCTGTCTTATGGCAGCCAGGACCTCTTCATCTGGCCACAAGGCAAAGAAAAGTCGGGTCTTAGCCGGTTTATCGTTTGGTGCAGACATCCAACAGTCCTTCAAGCGCGGTGAGAACCGCCTGCCGTCTCACTTCCTCGCGGTTACCCTCGAATCTCCATAGCCGGGTGTGGCAGGGTTTGTCCCTAAGTTGCCACGCCAGCCATACAGTGCCCACTGGTTTGTCGGCGGTTCCCCCTGAAGGTCCGGCGATTCCACTGACCGCAACGGCCACTTGGGCATGGCTGTGTCTGATGGCGCCTGCAGCCATCTCCCGTACGGTCTGTTCGCTGACCGCACCATATCGATCGAGGGTTTCTGCCCGCACGCCAAGCATTTCCATTTTTGCCCGATTGCTGTAAGTAACGAAACCACGATCGAACCATTCTGAACTGCCCGCCACATCGGTGATGCATTTTGCAATCCAGCCGCCGGTGCACGATTCTGCCGTGGCCATGAACAGGCTGGATGCCTTGAGGCAACGCCCGAGCTCAAGCGCCAATGTATTCAGCTCATGGTCTGAAATGATCAGGTCTCCTGCTGTTTTTTCCGTACGAATAGTTATTGTCGCAAAAGAGAACGGGGTTGTGGTAGCTGGGGGTTTAATTTATGGTGCATGCAATCATAAACGCGCAGCTGAAGGAGAAAAAATGATTGCCAGGTATGTTTTGCAACGATTTTTCGGGTTGGCGCTGCTCAGTGGGCTTATGCTGGGCGCTTTTTCAGTGGAAGCCCAGGAGCCTTTACAAGATCCTGTTTATGGAGGAGTCCAGACTTACCCACAACCCACTTATCCAACGACCAGTCCACCGCCGAAGGAGGAGCCCGGTTTCGCTGCCGATTTCGTCACAGGGTTTGCCAGCTTTCTGGTCACTCCTGTTTATGGCGCTGCCAAAATTATCTTTGCAGGCCTTGGGGGATTGACCGGAGGGTTGGCATGGGCCTTTTCCGGAGGGAGTACCGACGTTGCCAACAAGATCTGGCGGCCAGCGCTCAAAGGTACCTATATTATCACTCCGGATCATCTGGCAGGTCGCAAGCCGATTGAGTTCATTGGCCGGTGACTGGTAGAGGGGAAAGAGAGTCGAAATTGGCGAGGGCCTGTGGGATCGAGATTGACAGCAGCTGCTGGTCTGTTTCGAAAGCCCCGCCGGTGTGAAGTCTACAGGGGCGGGTCGGGCCGGAAGTCCAGCGGACTTTTGCGGCAAGGTGAGTGCCCGAACAGGGAAGTTTGGGCCAGGGCTCCGTCATCTATCCGGTCCCGGGGCAGGTGGTCTGCTTCGAAAAACGCCGTGAATACTTCCCTGTAGGCTCCACGCCGGCTTCCCTGCCGGCGAGGCTTTCGAATCAGAC
>JALVSV010000488.1 GCA_027024125.1 Methylothermaceae bacterium
CGAACAATCCAAGGCACCGGTCAGGATCGGCTTTTCCACTGACACGATACCAGACATCAGTCTCCAACTTCATAAGAAAAGACCTACCGAAGCCCTTGAGTCTTTTCTCTCAGAACTATCCTGTCCAGTCCTGTTTACCGCCGAAAGCCCGGGGCGCAGGGAGGCTTTGCAACAAACGCTCACAGGCATTGGACTTAAGCCAAAGCCGGTTTCCAACTGGAATGAATTTCTGGAATCAAGGCCCAAAGTCGCTCTGACAATCGCCTCTCTGGAGCAAGGATTGTGGAGTGACGACCCCCCGTTGGCGCTGATTCCAGAAGCATTGCTGCAGGGTGAAAAGGTCCGCCAACGGCGCCGCACTGGAGCCGCCAGGGAAATCGAAAACCTGATCGCCGATCTCAGTGAATTGTCCATAGGCGCACCTGTGGTCCATCGAGACCACGGAGTCGGCCGTTATCAAGGCATGCAAAAACTGGATGTCGGACGTACAGAAACGGAGCTCCTGACCCTGGAATATGCCGGAGGCGACAAACTCTACGTTCCCGTCTCATCACTCCACCTGATCGGTCGCTACAGCGGTGCCGACATCGAGCACGCACCCATGCACCGCTTGGGAGGAGACCAATGGAAAAAAGCCAAACGCAAAGCCCAGGAAAAGATCCGCGACGTTGCGGCGGAACTGCTGGAGATCCATGCCAAACGGGCCGCCCGGGAAGGCCAGTCCCATCACCTGGACAAACAGGCCTACGAGGCCTTTGCCGCCGACTTCCCCTTTGAGGAGACTCCCGACCAGGCCATGGCCATCGAAGCCGTATTAACAGACCTGCAGGCCCCCCATTCCATGGACAGGGTGGTATGTGGTGACGTTGGCTTCGGAAAAACCGAAGTGGCCATGCGGGCTGCCTTCGTGGCAGTTCACAACAACAAACAAGTGGCTATCCTGGTTCCCACCACTCTGCTCGCCCAGCAGCACTACCAGAACTTCCGCGACCGTTTTGCAGATTGGCCGGTGCGGGTCGAGGTGCTATCCCGCTTCGTCACCGCGAAAAAACAGAAGCAAATCCTGGAGGATACCGCCGACGGGAAAGTGGATATCCTGATCGGAACCCACAAGCTTATCCAGAAGGGGGTCAGGTATAAGAATCTGGGTTTGGTGATCATAGACGAGGAGCAACGTTTCGGGGTACGGCAGAAAGAACACTTCAAACGACTGCGTAGCGAAGTGGATCTGTTGACCCTCACTGCCACCCCCATCCCCCGCACCCTCAATATGTCCCTATCGGGTCTCAGGGACATTTCCATCATTGCCAGCCCACCGGAGGGCCGGCACCCCATCCAGACCTTCGTCAGTGAATGGGTCGACTCGCTGATCCAGGAGGCCATCCTGCGAGAGATCCGCCGCGGTGGTCAGGCCTATTTCGTCCATAACAAGATAGAAACCATGGAGCGCATGGCAGAGGAAATCCACCGCATGGTACCCGAGGCACGGATCCGCATCGCCCACGGCCAGATGCCGGAACGTGAACTGGAACAGATCATGCTCGACTTTTACCATCAGCGTTTCAACGTCCTGCTCTGTACAACCATCATCGAAAGCGGAATCGACATCCCCTCAGCCAACACCATCGTGATCCATCGGGCCGACCTGTTTGGCCTGGCACAATTGCACCAGCTACGAGGCCGGGTTGGACGATCCCATCACCGTGCCTATGCCTATCTGATCGTCCCATCCAAGAAATTAATGACCAAGGACGCCCTCAAGCGATTGGAGGCCATCGAAGCCTCTGGAGAATTGGGAGCAGGCTTCCTGATTTCCTCACACGATCTGGAGATCCGTGGTGCTGGCGAATTATTGGGAGACGAACAAAGTGGGCAGATTCAGGAAATCGGCTTCAATCTCTACGCCGAGTTGCTGGAAAAAGCAGTGGCGGCACTCAAGGAAGGCAAGGAATTGGATTTCGAAACCGCTGAATCAGGCATCGAGATCGACCTGAAGATTCCTGCACTCATTCCTGAAGATTATCTGCCCGATGTCCATACCCGCCTGGTTTTGTACAAACGAATCGCCAATGCCCCCGATATCGGGACACTGGAAGACCTTCAGGTAGAAATGATCGACCGCTTCGGACTGCTGCCACAACCGACCAAGAACCTGTTCGCCCTGGCTGCAATCAAACTGAAAGCCAATACCCTTGGAATCGAACGAATCGATGCCAACCAGGCAGGCGGCCGAATTCAGTTCTCCCAGGAACCATCCATCGATGTGGAATCATTGCTCAAACTGGTACAGACCCAGGCAGAGGTTTTCCGACTCGATGGCCCCCAGACCTTACGTTTCCTGACCCCTTCGGAAGAGCCTGGAAAGCGGCTCGAATTCATCCAGGAGTTGCTCGAACACCTCGCACCGTGACCCGGAACCGGCGAACCTGCTAAGATATGAACATTCTTAGCACACACCAAAGGATTCTTTTACCATGAGCGATCAACAGGCCGGTATGGATGCAGACAATCTATACCGGGAAGAAATCTATACCGACCTCCAGGCGGGAACCATCAAACGCATGATTCCCGTCACGACGGAAGGTTTGACCGATTCCAGCCGCAAGGAACTCTATCTCGGCCAGGCCACTGTCCTGACACCCGTAGGCAGCATCCCACTCAGTTTCGAGATCGAGGCGGGCTCGCTCAGTGAGGCAGTGGAAAAATATGGTGCTGCAGCAGAGAAGGGCCTCCAGGAAACCATGGAGGAACTACGCCGGTTGCAACAGGAACAGGCCAGCTCCCTGGTCATTCCCAAAGGTGGTGTACCCGGTGGCGACGTTCCCGGTGGCGGCATGGGAGGTGGTTTCCCCGGTGGTGGTGGAATCAAACTGCCCTGACACCGTGTTTCCATGATTCCCCCACACTGGTTGCCTCACTATACGATATCCGACTACCGCCAATGGCAGGGGGATTGGGAATTGATCGAAGGTATTCCCTACGCCATGGCCCCAAGCCCGACCTACCATCACCAGCGGGTTGCCACCCGGATTCTGGCCCAGCTCGAACAGGCCCTGTCTGGCTGTCCTCATTGTCATGCCGTGCATGAAACCGACTGGATCGTCGCAGAGGACACGGTGGTACACCCGGATATCATGATCCTGTGCGGCGAAGTGGCGGGGGATTATCCTACCCAGGCCCCTGCTCTGATTTTCGAAATTCTGTCACCCACCAGCGCCCTGCTCGACGAACAAATCAAATTCAGCCTTTATGCCCGTGAAGGCGTCTGTTTCTATGTTCTGGTCTACCCCAAGCTGCGAAAGGCAAGGATTTTCCAGCATACGAATGGGCATTTCGTAAAAAAGAGGGATGTCGTCATGGAACAGGAGGTGTTCGAATGGGACGACTGCAAATTCCTGCTCGACTTTTCCAGCATATGGGAAGACTCAAAACCTTGAGCAAGATACGTTCAAGTTATTTATTCGCATTTTTCGGGATGCTTTTGGCCTTGTCGGCCGATGCAGCCCCAAATCGTTATCAGGTCGCTGTCATTGTGTTCTCACAACCCATTGATACCGAGGAAAAACTCGGCAATCAACCTGAAATACCCTGGCCAGCTGATTGGTTGACGCCCAAACTGTTGCCCCCTTCTCAATCCAGCCTGAGAAATGCCTATGATCGCCTGAGACAGTCACGGTCTTATCGGCCGCTGCTACACACCGCATGGATTCAGACGGCCCGTCCCAACAGAATCAACGAAGCATACCATGTGGGCAATGCGCAAAGCCCGGTTGAAGGTATCGTTCGGTTGCAACGTGGCCAGTATTTGCATGTGATCGTCGACATGGAATATCGAGCCCCTGACGGGACCTACCATCGCTTGCGTGAAAAACGACGGGTCAAGTTCAACGAAATCCATTATTTGGACCATCCTGCTTTCGGGGTGTTGATTCAGGTCTCCCCCAGCCAGCCTCCCCAATAACTCAAGATTACTGTCAGACTTGCTGTTCCCGCCACACTGTGAAACTATCCAGCCAAAGCCTCAAAACCAGGCTGCCAAACGATGGTTGCGAATCCTAAATAAATTCTATATGGTGGACTTGGATTCGTTTCTCAGGTCTGTTTCTATCTAAATATAACACCCCTCACAAAAACAAGCCTGGCTGGGATTTCTCTTCCCCAGATTGTTCGATCCACGATAAAACAATTCTAAGCATCTATCTTAGGGAGGACGGGAGCATGTCACGCATCGCAATTCGTTTCATCAGTGGTTCCAAAGCCCATCAGGAAGAAAGCTTTCCCATCGAACCGGGAAAAAAATATGTCATGGGCCGGGATCCTTCGTCTGATATCACCTTCGATCCGGAACTGGACGATCTTGTCAGCCGCCATCATGCCGAAATAAAGGTCGATCCAATGGATCCGAACAAATTCACCCTCACCGATCTACACAGCCGCAACGGCCTCTACGTCAACAAAGTCAAAGTTGAAGGTTCCCGTGAAATTTCCCACGGCGACATCATCCAGCTGGGTAAAAACGGCCCCGAACTCATCTTTGAAACCGATCCGCCGCCCCCCTCCACTCTCCGCGCAACCCGGATCGCCGATACCATGGATGTAATCAAGCAAACCCGCGAAGTGGAGATGGGGTCCCATCTCCCCGAAACCACAGAAAGCATTCGCCCGGTGGCAACCTCATCCACCTCTCAGGTTCACAGCACTCAAAGTGACGCCGGCCACCGTCCCATCGGCAGAGACACGGTAGAAAGAATCGTCACGGCGCAGGAAAAATCATCAAGGAAGATATTGATCAACAGTATCGCAGCGGTCATCGGCATCATTGCCATAGTGGCGGCTTTCTTTGTTTACAAGGATATCAGTCAGACAAAAGTCTTAAAACAGGCTGAACAGCAACTGGCGGAAACCGAGAAACAAGTCCAGCAGATCAAAGCAATCATGACCCCACGTCAGATCGCAGATCAGTTCTCTGCTGCGACGACCTATCTGGAAGTGAGCTGGAAATTGATCGATACAGTCAGCGGCAGACAAATCTATCAACGCTATGTTAAAAAGGTACCTGCTTATATTCAATTGTCCGACGGAACCATTGAGCCCTGGCTGGTCACCAGTGATGAGAATGGAACCAACTATGCGATCGGAGCCAACCTCAGAGGTTCAGGCTTCGTGGTAACGGAAAACGGCTTCGTTCTTACCAATAGGCATGTCGCCGCACCCTGGCTAACCAGCCAACAACTGCCTCTGCCAGGAGTCGTTTTTGCACTCAACAACGAAGGCAAGCTCGAAATGGTAGGGAAAATCGAAGACCCGCAGACCGGGGATTTATATAAATGGGTCCCGGCAAAAAGCAAGTTACTGGGAGCCCAATCCGTTCCACAAAAACGCATCGTGGGTCGGCACGATACCTTGGATGCGGTGTTCCCAAAAACCAATCTGCGTATCCCTGCAAAACTGGTTCGCATCTCCAATGAGCATGATGTCGCCTTGCTGAAAATCGATACACCGGTAGCATTGAAAAAAGTCCGTCTGTATGACAACTACAACGAAATCAGGCCAGGGGATCCCATAACCATTTTGGGCTATCCGGCTATCTCTTCCTCTGTCGCCGTCATCACCAAATCACAGGACATGTTCAACCCGACTTCGGATATTGCCCTCGTCCCGGAACCCACGGTGACACCGGGTGTCATTGGCAAGGTGATACGCGGCACAGCCACCCTGGCCCATGAGGAAACCCAGATGTATTACAGCAATTCCGACACCTATCAGCTAACGGCAACCGCCACTGGAGCGGGAAACAGTGGCGGTCCTGTGTTCGATGATCACGGCCGGGTCATCGGCATATTTTATGCCGGCAAAACTGGGGATATGGCGACCAAGGTAACCTTTGCCGTTCCCATCAAATATGGCATGGCATTGATGAATATCACCCCGGTCCTGGATTAAACCACTCATTCAGCCAGGATCATGAAGGTTCCTCTGCAATACCGGCTGGGTGATTACCGGGTGGTCGAATTTTTGGGGGCAGGCGGAATGGGGGAAGTCTATCGTGCTGTTCACGATAAGCTCGGACGTGAAGTGGCCATCAAGGTACTCTCCCATATCACAGGCAAAAACCGGGACCGCTTCATGAATGAAGCGAGGATACAGGCCGGCCTGCATCACCCAAACATCGCCACCCTGTATGATTTCCTCTACCATGAGGGCAAACCATGCATCGTCATGGAATATGTTGGGGGAGAAACATTGGCGGAGCGTATTCAGCGCGTGGGCATACTGCCAATAACAAAAACCCTGCATATTTTCGAGGCGGTGGTAAAAGCCATTGCCTATCTTCACGATCACCGCGTGCTTCATCGCGATATCAAATCAAACAATATAAAACTCGACGATTCCGGCGAGGTAAAGCTGCTCGACTTTGGTATCGCCAAGGACTCTTCCAGCCCAAAGCTGACCCAGGCCGATCACTGTATCGGCACACCACAGTATCTTTCCCCAGAGGCAATCGCCGGCAAACCAGTGGACTTCCGCTCCGATGTGTGGGCCTTGGGTGTATTGCTGTTTGAGATGCTGAGCGGAAGAATGCCCTTCGAGGCTCGTTCCATCACCGATGTCTACCGCAAAATCAACGCAGCCGACTTCACACCCATCCGAACATTGAATCCATCTGTTCCAGGCGAACTCGTGCGAATTCTTGATCACTGCCTGCAATCAGATCCCAAACAACGCTATGCATCAGCCCGGCAATTGTTGGAGGACTACCAGAAATTTCGAAACAATCCCCGACCGCCATCCGGTGACAAGCGGGTTCAAGCGGTCTTCCCTGACAAAACAGGTCAATGGCTCCTGATCAGGGAATACTGGCCAATGCTGGGTGCAATCATGGCGTTGATCCTGGTCATGATTCTGGGCGTTTTTATATCCCGACAATCATTCGCACCCAATGGTCATGCCCCCGCCCCACATCGGCCTTGGGACACGCAGACAAAGCAAGCCATGGGCTGGGTTAATCTGGATACTTTTGACGGCCTGCCCGCCAAGGTCTACGAAAGCGGTCAATTAATCGGGCAGACACCTTTCCACAGGGCCTATCCGGTAGGCACTCGATTGAAGCTGGTCTTGAAACGACGTGGCTACCGTGACCAGCAAATCCCGGCCTTCAACGTTCGTGCGCTGGGCCATGAATTCAATTACAGTATGGAACGAACACCATCAAATCAGCCACTTCTCCATGAATGAAAATAATTTGCATATTGAAGCAAGCTTATTATCCGATATCGGCTGCGTACGGCAATGCAACGAGGATTCCCTCCTGTACGTATATCCTGCAGACAACAGTCGGTTGGAGGAAAAGGGGGTTTTTGCCATGGTTGCCGATGGAATGGGAGGCCACCAGTCAGGAGAGATAGCCAGTCAGATCGCAGTGGAAACGATAAATAAAATCTATTATCAGAGCAACAAACCACCCAACAAAGCATTGGAAGAAGCATTTCTTGCCGCCAACGAATGGATTTATTCCACTGCCCGGACTGAACCCAGGTTCAACGGGATGGGAACCACAGGCACAGCTCTGGTCATACGCGATCATCACATGTGGTTTGCCCATGTCGGCGACAGCCGTCTGTATCGTATCCGGAGTAGTGCCATTGAATGCCTGAGCAAGGACCATACCCTGGTCAGGGAATTGTTCGAAGCAGGAATCATAGATGCGGCTGCCGTTGCAAACCACCCGGATAGAAATATCATTACCCGATCACTCGGCACCCATCCTCATGTTGAGGTCGATGTGGCCGGACCACTCTCTGTGCAGGAAGGAGATCATTATGTATTGTGCTCAGACGGATTATATGACTTGGTCGGTGATGAGGAGATTCTCACCAATGTCACCGCAAAACCAATACGCATCGCCACCCATAGCCTGATCGCGCTGGCAAAACAAAGAGGAGGCTACGACAACATCTCAATTGCCATTGTGGCGTGTCTCGCGGCGAACTGCCTACAGGCTTCGCTGGCCATCACCCGTTTTGACTGAACCGGAAAACCAGGCAGGCTCTCATGCGTATCGGCAACTTTGAAATCGTCACCAAACTCGGTGAGGGCGGCATGGGGGAGGTTTACAAAGGTATCGACATCCTGTTGGACCGTCAAGTTGCCATCAAAGCACTGCGCCCCGAATTGGCGGCCCGCCCGGAAATCGTCGAGCGCTTTCTTTCCGAGGCCGTGGCTCTGGCAAAACTGAACCACCCCAATATCGCCACCCTGTACAGTTTTTTTCAAGAAAATGACAGATATTACATGGTGCTGGAATTCGTTGCCGGCGAGCCCCTGGACAAGCTGATCGGTCGTTACCATACCCTACCATGGATGGATGCGGTGGATTTGGCCCGCCAGGCACTTGCCGGACTGAGTCATGCACATCATGAAGGCATCATACATCGGGATATCAAGCCCGGAAATATGATGCTGACCAAAAATCTGCAGCTCAAACTGATGGACTTTGGCATCGCCCGCATCCTCCAAACCGCCCGCATGACAAAGACCGGTCACCTGATAGGCACACTGGAATACATGTCTCCGGAACAAATCCAGGGCCAAGAGGTGGA
>JALVSV010000489.1:0-916 GCA_027024125.1 Methylothermaceae bacterium
GCTATGGTGGGGACGGTATGCGGGCTGTATTACCGTGGTTTCGGTAGGGTGCGTTATGCGGTCCAGGGCTATGCAAGCGCGTTCGCAGAACGCCTGGCGGTGGCCTCAGCGACCGAGCCTGTGGCAGGGAAGGATGGCTTGCATTTTCTACCCTATGCCATCGATACCTTTCATCAGCAGGCGTTGTGGTGGTTGCAGCGCGGTGGCGTCCATCTGAAACTCCACAGCCTGGTCACTGCAGTGGACTGTGAGGGGCGCCGTTTCGTCCGTCTGAAAGTGCATTCATGCGGGTCGGAATATCGGATTATCCCCAGGGTGGTGATTGACTGCACGGGCACCGGGCAGCTTTCACGGTTGGCCGGGGTCGAGCGCCATCAGGCATCGGTCCGTCAAGCCAACGCCCTCGTGTTTCGTGTCGCCGGTTTGCCTGATTTGCCGGAATCTGCCTTGGGGTTGGCTTTGATCCGCGCTTTGAGGCGTGGCATCAACCAGGGTGATCTGAGTCCGACCAGTGAGCGTCTGTCTTTTGTTCCAGGTTCATTGGGGCGTGGTACGGCCCTGCTCAAACTGGGGCTGCCCCAACAAAGGGATCGAACGGAGGATGAACGGATGGCCCGTGCCCTCTGCCATGAGACAGTCGCTTACCTTCGCGGCAGCGACCCCTCCATGGCCGGGATGAGCATCATCGCTATGGCTCCCCAAGTGGGGGTTCGCTCAGGACCGCGTCCACGGGGATTGGCGGTGTTGGACGAGGCGGCGGTTCTGGCGTGTGCCAAGCCGGACGATGGGGTGGCCATCGGAGCCTGGCCGATTGAATTTTGGGGGGAGGGACGCAAACCGGTAATGCGGTATTTCGCATTGGATGATCATTATCTGATTCCTGCCCCGACGCTGGTTTCCCGTGATATCGACAACC
>JALVSV010000489.1:926-8594 GCA_027024125.1 Methylothermaceae bacterium
CAACCTGTTCTTTGCCGGACGCGGTTTTTCGGCGACCGAAATGGCGATGGCATCGGCCCGGGTCATCGGCACCTGTCTTGGAACCGGTTATGCGACGGGGATGATGGCTGCCGCCCGGGTGAGCCGGGGTGATTGGCGCCACGGTATCGGGGCTGTTCGCCTCAAGCAGGTACATGCGGCGTCATGTTGACCTCGGTCGAACATATTCTCGCTACTGCGGCAGAGACCTGGCCCGAGCTTCCGGCGATCATCGATGCCCACGGAGCGACCAGCTACAGCGAACTCCATCGCCAGACCCAGGTGCTGAAAAAGAGATTGACCCAGACTGGGCTTGGGAAGGGCATGGGCCTGGGAATCATGGGCCGCAACAGTTGCCATTTTGTGGCTGCCATGATTGCGGGGATGGGTTGTGGCTCCACGGTTTTTCCCCTGTCCCATCAATTGAAGGCGGCGGAGGTCGCACAAATCCTGGATGACACGAGGTTGCACGCGGTCATCGATGACCTCAGTGGCATTGCACCGGTGGCGGATGAGGGTAAGACCATCCCGTGCGCGGGCCAGCTGTTACGTCTGTCCTGGACCGGTGTGCCACGAAGCCGGCCAGTAACCGATCTGGCGGATGCTGCTTTCGTCCGTTACACCTCAGGTACCACGGGGTGCAGCAAGGGGGTGGTATTGACTCATCGGCGGATTCTGGAGAGGGTCGAGGTCACCCGCCGGACCTTGGGGCTGACGCCGGAGGATGCGGTACTTTGGGTCTTGCCGATGGCGTTTCATTTTCTGGTGACCATCTTGGTCTACATTCGTAGTGGCGCCGCGATCGTACTGGCCCGGGATTTGCTGGCACACAGTCTGATCGAAGTCGCCAAGCGCCACCGGGCGACGTTGCTGTATGCCTCACCCATGCCGATCCGGTTGTTGGCGGCGGCCGCTCCAGGATCGCTTTCGGGTTTGAAATACGTCATTTCGACTTCTTCGGCGATTCCACCGGATATTGCCCGTTCGTTTACCAGGCGTCATGGCGTTCCCGTGGTACAGGCATATGGGTTGATCGAGGCGGGCCTGCCACTCGTCGATCGCCTGTCTGGTGAAGCTGATCCGGAAACGGTTGGGTACCCTGTGGAAGGGTTCGAGGTCACCCTGTTCGATGAGTGTCTGATGCCGGTGGCGGACCAGCATATTGGACGTCTGGCTGTCCGGGGACCAGGTTTGTTCGATGCCTATCTGAAACCCTGGCGGCCGGCCGAAGAAGTATTGGCTGACGGATGGTTTCTGACCGGTGATCTGGCGCGTTACGATGCCGCTGGTCGCCTCGTCATCTGCGGACGCGAAAAACATGTGATCAATGTGGCTGGCAACAAGGTCTTTCCCGAGGAGGTCGAGGCGATCCTGAACGCTCATCCGGAGGTCGCTGTTTCCAGGGTCTATGGGAAATCTCATCCCCTGATGGGAGAAATCGTCTGTGCCGAAGTGGTTGCCTCCCGGAAGAGGGTCCTGGACCCGGAGGAATTGCTGGATTTCTGCCGGGACAGGTTATCGACCTACAAGGTGCCTCAGCAAATTTGCCAGGTGGCGGAGATTTCCCTGACTCAAAGCGGCAAGATTCAAAGAGTGCATTGACCTTTCACCGGGTGCTGCTGGCCAGGGTCCCTCCGAACAAATCGTGGCAAGTGATCGCCAACATGCGTGAGAATTCCCATGGATGACGGAGCGGGTTCAGAGGCTTGCCTGTGCCAGAATGGCTGGGTTTCCCCCATGAGTAAAAGATCCGTAGTTTTTGACCCAGGCCTATGTTCCGGAGGAAATGTTGGCAGGTTTCAGGTGTTCCGTACGGACACGGAATGTTCCGTGCTTGCGGTCGGAAAGGAAGGCTTCCAGTGTCCTGCGGACGGTCGAGAAAGCAAGTTCTCCCCAAGGAATCTCATCTTCATGGAACAGAGAGGTTTCCAGACTTTCCAGCCCGGGAGCGAATGTTGGTTGAATCAATCTCGAGCGGAAGAATACATGGACCTGGTCGACATGGGGCAGGCTCAGAACGGTGTAGAGATGTAATTCATCCACCGTGGCACAGGCTTCTTCCAGGGTTTCCCGGGTGGCGGCCTGTTCCAGCGTTTCTCCCAGTTCCATGAACCCTGCGGGCAGGGTCCAAAGTCCCAGGCGTGGTTCGATGGCGCGCCGACATAACAATATCCTGCCTTCCCATTCAGGAATACAGCCTGCAATGATCTTGGGGTTCTGATAGTGGATGGTGCCGCACTGTTCGCACACATGGCGTTGCCGGTCCTCACCTTCAGGGATTGCAATGATCAGTGGAGCACCACATTCGCAGCAGTACTTCATTGATTTATTTGGACATGGAATCGATCAATTGGTCTTCCAATTCGATCCGGGTGGCGAGCGCCTCTCCCAGTTTAGACAATTCCTGAGTCAGGGCTTCGCGATCGATCAACTGAGATTGCTCGAACTTATCATTGAATTTAAGGGCAACCTCAGTGGCCTTGGCGATCTGTGGATAAAGTTTTTCTGCTGCCGCAAGCACTTTTTTGCGGCGCTCAGTGCCATCGATGATGCGGCGGTAGATGCCAAAATGCCCAAGAGAGATATAGTCGATCATGATCCTGCAGAAATCCTCCAGGATTTGCTCCATGGGGTCGGTGTGTTTGTCAAAAGGCTTGAGTTCGGCAAGTTCCCAATACAGGGACCACATCTGGTTACGCTCCTGCAGGAGTTCTTCGACCATGCGGGTCGTCTGGGTGCGGCGCTCGGCACCTAATGCGGCTTTTTCTGTCATGACAATCTGTGATTATATGTGATACTTGCAGCATACTTTATGCCATCTTAAATCTGACGGCAATGTTCGGTTGTTTCAAGCGTGGAGATGCCTATGATCGGTAAGTTCTTTTCCGGGTTGACGATGTTGTTGTTGATTGCCTGTGCAAGTTCTCCTACAGGCAGATCCCAATTACTTATGATGCCTGAAGATCAACTGGCGCAGATGGGGGTGCAGGCTTTTGAGCAGATAAAACAAAAGGAAACAATTGAAGACGATCCCAGGATAAATAGCTACGTGCAATGTGTGGTCGCCGAATTGACACGGGATCTGGGGGGGGATTGGGATGTGGTGGTCTTCCGTTCCGAGCAGGCCAACGCCTTCGCCTTACCCGGAGGCAAGATCGGAGTCTATTCCGGTTTGTTGAGGGTGGCGAAGAATCAGCATCAGCTGGCTGCAGTGATCGGCCATGAGATCGGGCACGTGCTGGCCCGGCACAGCAACGAGCGCGTTTCCCAGGAAATGGCGACCAAGCAGGCCCTGTCGATCCTCCAGGCTATCGCAATTCCCAATTCGGCGACAGGACAACTGGCCATGGCGGCCCTGGGGCTTGGCGCTCAATACGGTGTCTTGATGCCTTTCAGCAGGATTCAGGAATCGGAAGCAGACGTGATCGGTCTGGAATTGATGGCCAAAGCGGGCTTCGACCCTCGTGAGGCGGTTGCATTATGGCACAACATGGCCCAAGCCGGTGGTGCCAGCCCCCCGGAGTGGCTTTCCACTCACCCGTCGCACGCCAGCAGGATCCAGGAATTGGAGGCTCATATGCCCCAGGCCTTGTCCTTGTATGAAGCCGCCAGGGCCAAGGGCAGAAACCCCCATTGCACGCTTTGACTGAGCTAGCTATGAGAATTCTTTGTTTTGGTTTGATCTTATGGACGGTTGTGTCCATTGTGGCGCATGCAGCGCACAAATCTTCAGAGTCTCACATCACACTCGAGCAGATCGAAACCGAACGCCAACGTATCGAAACGGCCCAGATTACTGATGAAGAGAAACGCCAGCAAGCATTGTCGATGCTTGAAGAGGCTCGCGTATGGCTGCAGGAAGCGGACAAGTGGCGGCAGGAGAAAAACCATCTGGAGGAGTTGTTAACAAGTAAAAAAAGACCGGTGAGGGAGTCACTGCCCCATCTGTCACCATTCAAGCTGAAACGGTGGAAAAAAGAACGGCTGGAAAAAGAGCTGGCAGTACGTAAAACCCGTCTTCAGGAGGTTCGTGATGAATTCGATCGGCAAGAGAAATTATTGACGGAATTGATCACGGCGGCGAAGACCGGTGGGGGGGAGATTGCCAAGGCTCGCCAGAGGTTGGAAGAGACACGTAAAGCCCTTGCCAGTATTCAATCCGATGACCCTCTGCTTGGCCATGAGCAGCGTTTAAGGCTCCAGGCTCGTGAACATTTGTTAGAGGAGCAACTCGACTTTTTGACTTTGCGGCAAAATAACATCGAGCCTTTGGTGGCGGAGGTACAGAAAAGGAGGGATCAGTTAGCCCAGCAGCTAGAGTCCCTGCATGCTGATATCAAGCATATCCAGGATCTCATCCAGGTTAAGCAGGATGTCGGAGTCCATAAGGAAGAGACAGGGGTGGAGAAGTACCTGCCCCCAGTTTTGCGGCCACTCCAAAATGAAATCGACCAATTGGCAGAAGAACATGAAGAAGTGCTTAACTTATCATTGGAAACCGACCGTAGTTTGTCTGCTGCCAAGCGCCAACTCAATGATTTGAAGAGCGATTTCAATCACGTACGCCATATCGTTAAAGCCGTGGGTAACGAAGAGGCGGTTGCCAGCCTGCTGCTTGGCCGCCTGGCTGATCTGCCCTCGATTCAGGATCTCCATACTCAGATCGTTGTCGTTGAAAAGCGCTTGAATCAAGCGGAAATTCGCCAGTTATATGTTGAAGAGTGGCTGCGGGAAAACCGTGATTTCACATCGTGGAGTCAAACATTTCTGGAAGAGGTGGAGGAGGGCGAGAAGGACAGCCTGAGGAAGAATATGCGATTATTCTGGGAGGATTTGCGTGCGAGCAAACAAGCCTTGTTGCAGACGTATACCAGCTACATCAGCAAGCTGTCGGAATTGGAGGCCACCTTGCGGCGACTTCAGGACGTGGTTGGCGATTATCGCTCGTTCCTTGAGAAACAACTGATCTGGATACCCACAACCACACCCATTGCCTTGAAGACTCCAGGACTGCTGATCGAGGCTGTGCAATGGCTGATCTCTCCACAGATGTGGATCAATGGCTTCGATGATTGCCGCAAGGTGGTGCGCTATCGTCCCGGGACGTTTGCCGTCTGGGTGCTCGCCCTTGGCGTATTGGTGGGTCTGCGGCGTCGCTGCCGGATCTGGCTGAAAGAGGCAGCCGAGGCTACTCGCAGGGTTCGGACCGATTCTTTTGCAGCCACAGTTTTGGCTTTGTTTTCCACGGTGATTCTGGCCTCCCCCCTGGCTGTGTTTTTGCTTGGCGCCGGCTGGATGCTGGTCAGCCATAAAGGACTCCAGGAAGATACGATCGCGATTGGGCAGGGGTTGATTAGCACCGGACAGCTCGAATGGTTGCTGTCATGGCTGGTGCAAATGACTCGTAAGGATGGGCTGGCTTATCTTCATCTGCGCTGGAGTGAACCGCTTTGCCGTCAGGTCCATTCCCAGGCCAAATGGATCCGCCCATTGGCCGTTCCATTGGCATTTCTTGTCCAAGTGAGCGCGGAACGAATGGAAGAGTCGATGCTGCTTGCCTTGGGGAGATTGTCTTTTAATCTACTGATGGTGGTCTTGATCGTTGTCATCTATCGGATTTGGCGCCGCAAGGGACCCCTGATGCGTTCGTTGGCGAATCTTCCCTATGAGTCTGCATGGATAAGATTTCATTACCTGTGGTTCCCCTTGTTGCTGGCAGTCCCGATGGGACTGATCATGGCAACATTGCTGGGCTATTTCTATATGGCCTTGCTGCTCATAAATTACCTGTTTGATACGTTAATTTTCATTATTGCCCTTTTGCTGGTCAGAGATTTGTTGATGCGGTGGCTTTCAGTAGTGAAGAGGCGGGTTCGTTTTGAGGAGATCGTACGCAGACATCAGGAGGCTGCTACCGGGGAAGACAAATCATCCGAGGAACTTCCCTCTTTGCACGAAGCCGATGAGCTCGATTACAGTCAGTTGAGCGATCAGGTGCGACAGTTGGTCCAAACCGGTTTCCTTGTCTCGATATTTTTTGGGCTCTGGTTCATTTGGAAGGATCTGATCCCTGCCTTCAATATTTTTGGCAATATTCAATTGCCTTTGACCACCACCCGGATGGAAGAGGGGATCATCCGGGAAGTGCCTCTGACTCTGGGTGATGTGTTGACCGGGCTGTTGCTGGCTGGGCTGACATTGCTGGCGGCTCGAAAATTACCCGCCCTGCTTGAATTGACCGTATTGCAATATTTGCCTTTGACACACCCGTCACGCTATGCCATCAGCACCCTGACTCAGTATTTGGTGGTGATGATCGGTATCATTCTGACGTTCAAAGCCTTGGGGCTGCGCTGGTCGAGTATCCAGTGGCTTGTGGCTGCCTTGTCTGTGGGTTTGGGTTTCGGCCTGCAGGAAGTGGTGGCGAATTTCGTCAGCGGGGTGATCCTGTTGTTCGAGCAGCCCATCCGTGTGGGAGACGTGGTGACAGTCGACAACGTCACAGGTACCGTGGCAAAGATACGTATACGTGCCACCACCATTGTCAATTGGGACCGCCAGGAATTGGTAATCCCCAACAAGAATTTCATCACAGGCCAGCTGATCAATTGGACCCTGTCTGATACGATCACGCGCATCATCATCACTGTGGGTATTGCCTATGGTAGTGATGTGGAAAAAGCCATGGAATTGATGAAAGAGGCCGCGCAAGAGAATCCCAAGGTATTGAAGGAGCCAGCGCCACTGGTGACTTTCGAGGAGTTTGGAGACAATGCCCTGACGATGTTGTTGCGGGCCTATCTGGGAAGTGTGGATATCCGTTTGAGTACCACGACGGAACTCCACAAGGCCATCAATGAAAAATTTGCACGGGCAGGAATCGTCATTGCCTATCCTCAGCGCGATATCCACCTGGACAACGCCAGGCCGCTGGAGATCGTGTTGCGCCAGGATCCTGACCATCATTGATGCAATCACGGGCGGGTTTCACCCCTCTGAGGCTGGGTTCGCACCCATGTTGGTAGGGACAGGAGAGAAGATCGGCGTCTGTGGTGGCCTGGGCAGGTTTGCAAGCTGCCCAGGCTCCAGGCGATAGAGGTGGGCATCGAATGCGTCAACCGCTTTTGGATATGTGGGACGAAGGTGCAACGTGATCGTTATTCGCCTGGTAGGGTTTCAACGATCTTTGCTGCCAGAAGATCAATTGCCTGGCTCATGGTTTTGACAATGGTGCCATAATCGGATGAAGGCAATGGAACCAGGATATCCTCCTGATGCCAGATAAGCGTCTTTCCTTGATGGACTATTCGCCAGCTTGCCATGAGATGGCACTCCGACTCATGAACCTGATAGTCATTGACGGCGAGTAAAAGTATCCACTCCGGTTCCAGGTGACGGGTGGGCCCCGAAACGATCTGACTGTCTGGAAGGCGAGCCGATAGACTTGTCGTCAACACCCGGGAAAAACCGGAGGTGAAGGGCTCCGCCCAACGGTGAAGGTCCGCCAATTTGACCTGTCCCTCAGTTGTCATCGTAACGATCTGTGGGCGATCGAGATATCCAGGAATTTTGACGATCTTGATGCCAATGACATGCCTGGTTGAATTGGCTGTCATGCCTTGGGGGGCGAGGGAGGGAAGGATGTAGAAA
>JALVSV010000490.1 GCA_027024125.1 Methylothermaceae bacterium
CCAGATCACGGGGACATCATGGTCAGTTTGCCAGTCAAGAATAAAGGCGTGCGGGGCCCCATGCCAGCCATGAAGAGAGTTTGAGTTTCAGATGAATGTCCGCAAAAAGTGCATTTGTTAAGGCCACTTCCAATCCAATCCTCCTGCAGCACTGGTTGAGAACCCGTATGCGACCACGATCATTACCGCTTCTCCTGCCGATTGTATATCCATTGGCGGTAGCGGCAGACTGGCAAGCCAGCGTGGAAAGTTACTTTCACTTCACCACCGACGTCTCCCAGTTCTCTGCCAGCCGCAGGCTGTCCCACGATCAGGATCCCACCCAACCTCTGATCGAAAGCGAATTCGCCAACAAGCAGGATGATTTTGTCTACGAACCGGATATCGAAATCAGCAATACATTTGGCACCCCCTGGGGCGAAGGTGAGATCGGCATCAAGGCTGAGGGACTCATCTTCACGGAAAACCCGCGCTTCACCCATCCCCTGGTCGGTATTCATTTCATTCATGAACTGCCCCTCGACAGTCGGCTGATTCTTCGCTATACCGCCATCCCGGACCTGTATCTGGGCCGTAACCAGATTCGTCCTTTACCTGAAGAACATTCAGAATCCGTTGGTGACGAATCTTCCAGCCTGGCCGACGAAGAGGTCAGCACTCATTTCTGGAGTCTGGGCATCGGGCACCGCTTCAGTGATCGAATCAATGCGCGCATTTACAGCCGCTATGGCTTCCGGATCTATGAAAAGCCCTTCGAGCAACGCGACAATCATTTCTGGACGATCGGAATTCACACCGAACTTGAACCCATCGAGCATTTGCAGATAGTGTTTGGATATCACTTTGAACGTTCCCTGTCACAAGGCCGGCACCAGCCGGAACTGCGAGACGATACTTCCTATGAAAATCATTTCCTGACCACAGAGCTAATGTACGACCTTACTGAAATCCTGGGTCTGGAACTGGGGGCACATTACGAACGCAACAATTGGACCACTGACCTGCAGGGGGATGTTCGCAAAGGGGAGCATGAAGATATCACTCAAGGTGAGGTCGGCGTGTATTACCGGCTTTTCCCAAAGTTTCGTCTGATGGCCGAATTTCAAACCGCCTTTCGCAAAGAGAGTTTCGAACCCAAAGGGGAATTCAGCTACAACTGCAGCATTGGGTTCCAATGGGAACTGTAACTAGCTCCCCGAAGAAGGGGTCTCAAAAGCTCCGGGTTGTCTTTGGCTACGGGGCTGCTGGTATCCGGAGTCGCTCGGCATGTCCCAGTCGAAGAACTGAACGTCCCGCATCAGAGTCTGCTTTCGGTCCATCAGCAGAACTGCCCGCAGCCCATCGGTAAAGAAGGGGTCACCGGTCAGATTGCAGTTCGGTTCCTCCGGCGTGGAGGCGCCCACTCCCCTGACGAATCCGAGTCTCTTCAAACCTGTGGAAAAGAGCATGTCCTGGACAATCGCATTGCGAGTTTCGTCCACGTCGGGGTCGATCTTGTGTGTGACACCCATCCCGGATTTCAGGGTAAAACGCACCCCTATGTCACGGCTGATCTGGCCGATCCAGATCGCCTTACCCTGATAACGAAGTGGCGTCAACCATAACCGCAGATGATTCCTCCGATTGACGGTATCACGAGCCTTCTGCAGCGCAACATCCTGCTTTCTTCCGAACACATAAAGTGGACTGACCGGTGAATATTTATAACGTCTTCCAAACAAAAACGAGCCGATGGTCTTCCACACCGAGTCCCAATAGGTATCTTCCGCAGGGCGCCAGCCTCGGCGAATGAAGGCGGGAATCAGATCCTCCGGATTACCGATGAAGACAAGATTTAACGGATCCCCCTCCCCCTCGCCTTTTTCATCGGTGGTGCAACAGGGGAGGTAAGTCAGGGCAAAACGCAACTCATCCTCTTCAATTTCCTGGATGCCGTCTTTTGCATATTGCTGCTGAATATCTTCAAAAGTCCGGGCATGCAGCCCCGGTACCTTGAGAAAGAGGGTAAACCCCTTTTCCCGCCGCCCGGACAGCAGTTGAACATCGATCTCCTTGAGCCCCTGGTCGAGGTTGACGAAGGCAAAACCCGCGCGGGTCTGCCCCGGATAGACCGGATTGTGGTAGGCGTGTTCCCGCAGATACGCGGCCAGAGTACGGTAACCCTTGCCACTCAGGGAACCGTGGAAGGTATAAGCCACTTCGTCGGGTGAGAAGTAGTCAGGATCCAAGGACGGGAAAAGCAACCAATAAGGCACATTGTCGGCATTGCTCACTTCCAACCACACCGCCTGAATCCAGCGGCTGCGAAGATCGATACCGAAGACTTTTCGTGACTCCTCATTGGTCAGCACCGAGACGGTCACCCGAATTTTGTCATCACCGCTAGTCTTGGCATGGGCAAGCCAGGACGGTGTGGCCACCGGAGGCGGCGGCCGATAGGTGGCACAGGCAACCAGGCCACTTAGCAGAATCCACAATATCTGAAAACGCAGGCAGGTGACTACCGTCTTCATGGTTCGGAGTCGTGTGTCATTGGATTGCAGCCAGGATGGGGCTGACTGCTTGACTACTTGGCAAGATAGCTACGTTTCCATATTTCTTCATTGCTTTGCCGCAGTAGCTTGCGATATGTGCCGTCTCGCCGTATCTCAGCCAGTCCCCGATTGAAGTCATTGACAATGGTATGAGCCTGTGGGTGGGCCCGGCTGACCACTAGATGCAGTTCACGCGAGGCCAGAGGTTTGGGCAGAAACTCCAAATCGCGTCTCTGCTTTCCAAAGTGACGTGCCAACTCGTAGCGCAGCGTACGCTCGTCACCTACCATCAAAC
>JALVSV010000491.1 GCA_027024125.1 Methylothermaceae bacterium
TTTCGCCTTGCGCTCTTTCTGGCCGCCGTGGCCTTTTTTATTCAGCTCCTCCTCGCCTGGGCCCGCCTGCAACAGGCCAACCGGCGCCTGCAACAGGAGATGCGGCAACGGCTGGAGGCTGAACGCAAGTTACTGCAGGCCCAGAAGATGGAGGCACTGGGGGCACTTGCCAGCGGCCTCGCCCACGATTTCAACAATCTGCTCAGCGGGATACTTGGTTATGTGGTCTTGGGCCAGGAACAGATCAATGATGGTCAGGCACCGGCCAACGCCCTGAGCCGGATCGAGACTATCGTGGAACGTGGCCGGGAACTTGTCCAGCGCCTGCTCCAGTTTGCCCGTCCCGGCAGCGGCACGGCAGTGCCATTCGAGCCGGCCGAGGTCGTAGAGGAGGCCCTGAACCTCATTCGGTCCAGCCTGCCCAGCGGCGTCATGTTGGACTTCCACCACGAGCTGCCGCCGAATTGCCGTGTCCAGGGACACCCGGGAGAATTGCAGCAAGTGGTCATCAATCTGGTCTGTAACGCCGCCGACGCAGTAGAGGGCGATGGCCGTGTTGAAGTGGACCTGAAGGCAGGGAGTGACATGCTGATTCTACAGGTTCGTGACAACGGCCACGGCATCGAGGCGGAAAAACTTCCAACTATTTTTGATCCCTTTGTCAGCGGCAAGCCCGCCCACCTGGGCAGCGGACTGGGACTGGCGATCGTCGATCGCATCGTCCAGACACACGGTGGCCACATCGAAGTGGCCACACATCCCGGCGAAGGCACCACTTTCACTCTCCAGCTACCCTGGCGAATGTTACAACGGTAACAAAAAAGCCCTTTTCTGCAATCCCCTGGTAATGGAAGGTGATTACAATGTTTCGGTGTTCCAAACAGCACGGCAGCCAGAACCATGTCATCTAAACACGTAAGGGATTGACTAGAGGGGCAGGTGGTGTGATTCGAAAGCCTCGCCGGCAGGGAGGCCGGTGTGGAGCCTACAGGGGCGAGCCGGATCGAAAGTCCGGTGGACTTTCGCAGCCTGGCGAGCGCCCGAACAGGGAGGTTTGGGCAGGGCTTTCTTGCGCAGCAGGACTGCGTAGCAAGAAAGTATTCACGGCGTTTTTCGAAGCAGACCACCTGCCCCGGCATGAATAGATGACGGAACCCTATCCTGGCAACATTAGAAACTTCGCAATCACCTCCAAGCTGGATTACTATGGGAAGTTATGCCGATGTTGATCCGTAAAGCCTCTATTGCCATGTTGGTGCTGGTTCTTACCGGGTTGGGCCTGTGGTATATTCGCCGCCCCGAGCCAGTCCTGGTCAGGGTTCATGGCATTACCCGTGGAATCGTGGAAGAGACTGTCGCCAACACCCGGGTCGGCAGTGTCAAGTCGTGCAAACGCAGTCGCCTGTCCCCGGCAATCGGAGGCCAGATTGAGAACATCCTGGTACACGATGGAGAGCGGGTGAAACAGGGCCAGTTACTGCTCAGCCTGTGGAATCTGGATCTTAAGGCTCAACTGGCACTTGCAAACAACCAGGTGAAGTCAGCTCGTGCCAAAGCCATGGCAACCTGTCTGCAGGCAGACCTGGCCCAAAGGGATGCCACCCGCGTGACCCATCTGCGCAAACGTAACCTGGTTTCAGAGGAGGCCCTGGATCAGGCCAGGACCCAGGCAGCAGTACGTCAACAGGAATGCCGCGCCGCCAGGGCCAACGTCTCTCTCCAGGCATCCCGGGCTGCGCTGGCAAGGGCGCAACTGGCCAAGGCCCATCTTTATGCGCCTTTCGACGGCGTCGTGGCCGAAGTCATCGGTGAAAAGGGTGAATACATCACTCCTTCCCCACCCGGTGTCGCCACTCCGCCCGCCGTCGATTTGATCTCGGAGGGCTGCTTCTACGTCTCCGCTCCCATCGACGAAATCGACAGTGGCAGGCTCAAACCCCGCCTCGAGACCCGTATCCATATCGATGCCTTCGGAGACCGGCGTTTCCCGGGGACTCTCCGCCGCATCGCCCCTTATGTCCTGGAAGTGGAAAAGCAGGCCCGAACGGTGGAGGTGGAAGTGGATTTCGTCCGCGACGAGGATGAAAAGCTACAACGTCCAGGTTACAGTGCCGATGTGGAAATCGTCCTGGCCCGCCGGACTGGCGTGTTGAGGGTGCCCACCGAGGCATTGATGGAAGGAAAAAAGGTTTTGATTCTGCAAAGCGGACGACTGGAGGAACGAACTATCGGAACCGGCCTGAGCAACTGGGAGTGGACCGAAGTCACTCATGGTCTGGCAGAGGGAGAAAAGGTGGTGCTTTCCCTTGACCGTGAAGGAGTCAGACCCGGCGCTCCCGCTGAAGCAGAAAATGAACCATGATTGAGCTTGAGGGCATCTGCCGGACCTTTCTGGTGGGCGGAGAACCCGTTCATGCACTGCGTAACATCGATCTGAAGATCGCCGCCGGCGAGTACATATCAGTGATGGGGCCTTCCGGTTCAGGCAAGAGTACATTACTCAACGTGCTGGGGTTGCTCGACCGCCCGGATCGTGGCCACTATCTCCTGGATGGAATCGAGACCACAAGTATGGATGATGAGGCTCGTGCCAGGCTGCGCCAGAAGAGGATCGGTTTCGTTTTCCAGGTTTTTCACCTCATTCCGCGTCTGACCGCTGCCGAGAACATCGAACTGCCGATGATTCTGGCGGGCATTCCGCCAGAACAAAGAAGCCAGCGGGTCCAGGAGTTATTGGAAAACCTTGGGTTGAGCGACCGTGCCCGTCACCGCCCGGCGGAACTGTCGGGCGGCCAGCAGCAGCGGGTGGCCATTGCCCGGGCCGTA
>JALVSV010000492.1 GCA_027024125.1 Methylothermaceae bacterium
TCCGCTTCCCATTGCTCATGTGCTGCAGACTACCAACGTAGTCAACAGCTATTTCGTCGATCCAGACTTCCAGGGTGCGACCGAATGGGTACTGACCTTCCCGATGAAGAAGCACGGTATTTTCAATGGGCAGTTCGCCAATGGGGAATGGACTTTCGATAGCACCTCTGGTGAATATACCTGTGCCACCCCGACGGGTGCTGCTGTGGTCGAGACCTGGACTGACGTGAACACCCTGCCTTCACCCGATTCGGACGATGCTTCGGACCACGTTTGCTTCAAAGGACATAAGCAGGATGTACAGGTTTCGGTGATCATGTTCGACCAGGAAGAATCTGTATTGGAGGACACCGATTTCGGCGTTTCTCCCCCGATCGCCATTCCTTCCAGGACTTTGTCGCGGGAAGTGAATATCATCACTTTTTCTGATTCAGGAAGCTCAATTCTTGGGGCGAGTGTTGTGGAGAACGTCAATCCGGGTAACGACTTCAAGGCCGGTTGGGCTTCTGTCACCTTCGATGCCAAATATTGCCTGACCAATGGTCAGTTGAGTGATGGTACTGCGGGTAACTTCATTCTGGCTGCGGCTCCTGCTGCAAGCTGTGGGGTGCCGACCATCGGTTTTGCTGCCCTGCAAGGTGCCGACTTCAACATCCAGGAAGGAACCTTCTTCGGGGAAAGTGTTGAGCACCGGTTTGCTCGCAGCGTGACCGTAACGACGGGTAGTCCATAATTCCATAATCTGATACTTACTTTAGTGTTAAGGCGAAGGCGGGCTCATGCCCGCCTTCGTATTTGTGGATATGAATAAGTGGAAACGGATGAAAGTCAGCATCATGTTCTTGGCCCTATTGGTTGCTGTCAATTCGATGGCAGCGGATTGGAATGAAACGATCGTCGGTGACGAAAAAATCAAAGTACCACTTGGCCACTTTGAAGTCGAAATTTCCAATGCCCCGCCTGATGCGCAACGAAACCTGTTACAGAATCCGGATAAATTGAAAGATATGTTGGGGCAGATGTATCTTTCCCGGGTGTTGGCGGCCGAGGCGGTGGACAGGGGGTTGGACCGCGATCCACTGCTGCAGGCAGCTGTGGAGAGTTACCGTCTGGATCTGCTCTCCAAGGCCCGGCTCAAGCAAATACGCCAGGAGCCGGTACCGGACATGAGCGCTGCCGCCAGGGAGTATTATCGCGCTCATCCTGAAGAGTTCATGAGCCAGGAGCGGGCCGATGTCTCCCATATCCTGATTCAGTGGAAAGGCAAGAACCGCAGCCGGGAGGAAGCCAGGCAGCTGGCAACCGAACTGCTGGAGAAGGTTCGCGCCGGTGAGGACATCACCAAACTGGCCGATGCCCATTCCGACGATCCATCGGTGAAAAACAATCACGGCCGACTGGGCTGGATGGTCCGTGACAAACTGGATAAGGCCTTTGCAAACCAGGTGTTTTCCCTGGACAAAGGCGAAACTGGGCTGGTTGAGACCCGCTTCGGCTACCATGTGGTCAAGATTTGGAACAAGGAACCCAAACACCTGTTAGCCTTCGAGCAAGTGAAGGACAGGATCGTCGCCAGGCTCGAGGCCGATTACCGGCGCGACCGGGTACGATCCTACATAGACGAATTGAAACAGCGCCCAATCACCATCGACCAGAAGGTACTCGATGCCTATCTGAAGGAGAAACTACCCCAACTGGGGGTCGAAAACAGTGACGCCGAAGCCAGGAAGGCAGTCCGGGACGATTAATGGTTGTTCGGGTCGGGACGCTGCTGCATCAAGGCTGGCGTCTGCGTCATGCGCTGTGGCATCTGTTACTTCGGCAATTGCAGGCACGGACCAGGGGATCTATTCTGGGTCTTGGCTGGCTGGTGCTCGAACCGTTGTTTCTGTTCGTGTTGTATACTCTGGTATTTGGCCGGATTCTCCAGGTTCGTTTCGATACCGGTGACAGTCTGGGACAGTTCGCTTTGTATCTATGGTGTGGTCTGATTCCATACAATAGTCTGCAGCAGGCGGTGCTGGCCAGTGTGGGGGTGCTCCCCGGTAATCGGCCGCTGCTGCTCCATACTCGTTTTCCCGGATGGTTACTGCCGCTGGTGGAGGTGATGGCGAGTATGGTCACGGAGATGATAGGGTTGGCGATTCTGCTGCTGGCGCTGGGGTTTGGTCCAGGGCTATCCTCCTGGCTGGGCCTGGTGCCGGTGTTGCTGATGGTGCGTGGCCTGTTGAGTCTGGGGCTGGCTTGGATCAGCAGCGTACTGACGGTGTTCCTACCGGACTTCGGGCAACTGCTGCGCCTGCTGTTGACTCTGGGGTTCTTCGCCACTCCGATCATCTATCCCCCTTCCATGATCCCATCCGGGTGGGGATGGTTGATGGCACTCAATCCCTTTCACTGGCTGATTGCCGCCTATCGATCTGTCTTTCTTGAAGGCGCTGCACCCTCTTCGGGCTTCTGGATGCTGGTCCCTGCCAGTGTGCTGTTTGCTGGCATGGCGTTGATTTTCTTCAACCGGGCCCTGGGGCGGGCCAAAGACTTTCTATGAACGCCGCATTGATAGCCTGGGACCTGGGTAAGGTCTACCGGCGCTACGACCGACCCATCGACTCCCTTTTGGAGATGTTTCTCAAGCAGCCCCGGCACACCCCTTTCCATGCCCTCTCGGGGGTGTCGTTGCAGCTCGATTACGGGGAGACCCTCGGCATCGTCGGCGACAATGGGGCTGGCAAGAGTACCCTGATGAAAATACTCGCCGGGACTATCGAGCCAAGTACGGGAACCCTGGAGACTCATGGACGGGTAGCTGCCATCCTTGCAT
>JALVSV010000493.1 GCA_027024125.1 Methylothermaceae bacterium
GAGCTGGTTTTCCGCTTCATGAAGTTGGGAGACCAGTTGTTCCTGTTGCTTGAAGAGTCGTTCTTTGTGCCGTTTCAGTGTTTCCAGTTCACCGCGCAGCATGCGCAGTTCGTTTTCACGCTCAAGTACCCCCAGGGACGTATCTTCATGCCGATTGAGTTGCAACCAATTGGGACCGATTCGATCGCCGTCAGGCGTAATCCAGCATTCGTAGCCAGCCAAGTCGGACCTTTTTGCCAATGCTTCCTGCAATGAACCCGCGCAACGGTGCCCTCCCAAGAGGGTCACTGAATTCCATCGGCTACTGATCTTTTCTGCCAATGAGCCCTCCGGGGATGGAGAGGCGCCGGATGTTTCCAGGAACGAAATATTCTCATCGGTGAGGGTATCGGCGGTTTCAGCCACTGTGTGAATCTTGAGCTCATCCAGACAGAGGGCCTCGAGCCAACTGCCCAACGCCGTCTCTACAGCTTTTTCCCAGCCTTTCTCCACTGCCATGATTTCTGCCAGCCGGGGGACATGTTGCAATCCATGGGTTACCAGCCATTTTTGCAATACTTGGCGATCTTTACCCAAAGCATGGGACTGAAGGGTTTCGAGAGCAGTGATGCGCCCGTTCGACTGGTTAATTTCGGACTCAAGCTCGTGTAAGGTCTGTTGCAGATCCTGTCGCTGGCTTTGTAGCTGCCTGATTTGGCCGGTCAGAGCATCGATTTTTTCTCGTTGTTGGTGGTGAAGTTCTGTGACTTCTTCAAATTGATCCTGCAAATGGATGATTTCTGCATGGTCATCCTTGTTGTCAGTCAGCCGCTCCTGCTGGGACTTTAGCTGTCGCAGGCGTCCTTGAAGATCTTCTTTGCGCTGTAGCCGGTGGCGGATTTCGACTTCGCGCAGATTGATCTTCTCCTTCAGGTTTCGAACCTGGTCACGACAGCGTTCAAAGTCCCGGCGTTTTTGCTGCCAATGGGCCTCACTTTTCTGCTGGCTGATCGATGCCTGGTGATGTTCTTCCCGGACCTGCGTCAGTTCCTGTTCCAGTTTTTGTTTCTGATCGTCCAGTCTGGTGATTTGTTCTTGATCCTGTTGGTGGGCAGCCATGGCCCTTTGCAATTCGTCACGCCATGATTGCAAAGTACGCTGACGTTCCTCCTGGGTCTGCCGGGCGTGTTTCAAGGCTTGATTGCAGCGACTGATCTCGGCGTTCAGTTCATACAGTTTGGCTTGCCGCCTTTGCAATTGGCGCTCCAGATCCTGATTTTTTTGTTGAGCCTGTTCCAGGCTGGTCTCGGCTTCCAGAAGTTCGGCACTACGCTCCGTTAACTGCTGTTCCAACAGGTTCAGCTGCTTTTGATGCCGATCGTATTGTGCATGGGCATCACGCCACTGAATCGCCAACAGTTCTTTGTGACATTGGGTGATAGTCTGTTCCAGTGCCCGGTATTTTTCCGCCTTTTTCGCCTGACGGGCCAACCGGTTGACCTGATTCTGGAGTTCTCCACGAAGGTCTTCGACTCTTTCCAGGTTGGCCCGTGTATGCTGGAGCTTGAGTTCAGTCTCGTGGCGTCTCTCCTTGTATTTGGAGAGTCCGGCGGCCTCTTCCACGAAGAGACGTAACTCCTCGGGCTTGGCTTCGATGAAGCGGCTAACCGTTCCTTGTTCGATGATCGCATAGCTGCGGGGACCCAGGCCGGTTCCAAGGAATACGTCCATAATGTCTCGGCGGCGGCAGCGGGTGCCATTGAGAAAGTATTGCGATTGACCATCCCGGGTGACTTGGCGTTTGACCGATATCTGGGAATAGCGTGCGTATTCTCCACCCAGCTTACCTTCACTGTTGTCGAACAGCAGCTCGATGGTGGCCAGTCCCACCGGTTTTCTGCTGGATGAGCCATTGAAGATGACGTCGCTCATGGCGCTGCCACGAAGGTGCTTGGCGGAGCTTTCCCCCATCACCCAGCGTACTGCATCGATGATATTGGATTTGCCACAGCCATTGGGCCCGACTACGCCGATCAGGCGACCGGGTATTGCAATCGATGTCGGATCCACGAAGGATTTGAATCCGGACAGTTTAATTTTTTCCAGGCGCATAGATGATGGAGTGCCTTAGTGGAAATTTGCTGAGCCCTTTCTGGTCTAACGGGAACGCTGACTCAAAGACCCAACTGCCGTATTATACGGGCTCATTCAAAGTTTTCAGGGTTTTTCCCGACGATGAAGATATCCCAACCCAGTAAAGAACTAGAGACCTTTCCCAATCCCAATCCCGGCCGTGACTATACGATACGCATCGAATCACCGGAATTCACCTGCCTGTGTCCCAAGACCGGCCAGCCGGATTTCGCCACTATTCTGGTGGAATACATTCCCGATCAGCTATGTATCGAACTCAAGGCCTACAAACTCTATTTATGGTCCTATCGCGACGAAGGCGCTTTCCACGAAGCTGTCACCAACCGGATTCTCGATGACCTGGTCTCTGCCTGTCAGCCGCGGTGGATGAAGGTCGAAGCCAGGTTCAACGTTCGTGGCGGAATCTATACCACCGTGGTTGTGGAGTATCAACGGTAAAGAACTCTCAATGATAGGTATAGCTGATATCAATGTGAAATCCCAGATCGTTTCATCGGGATATATGCCGTCCGCAGCAGATAGCAGTCCATCAGGTGCTGGTAAAGCAGCTCGGCGCCCGGTTCCTCATCAAGACCTTTTTGATAGCATTGGACCGCTTGTTGCCAGTGCCCCTGCTGTTGATGTCGTTGCCCCGATTGCATGATGGCGTGGAGGAATTTGCGCTGCAGGCGAGCGCGCAAGG
>JALVSV010000494.1 GCA_027024125.1 Methylothermaceae bacterium
GTGGGGCGCTGGGAGGGTGTCGTGATCAGTGCCCCGGAGGGCACTCCGGTCAAGGCCATCCATCCTGGCAAAGTCATTTTTTCCGATTGGCTTCGCGGCTACGGGCTTTTGATCATCCTGCGTCACGATCATGATTTCATGACCCTGTATGCGTTCAATCAATCTTTACTCAAGCAAGTGGGGGACCGGGTAAAGGCAGGTGAAGTCATTGCTACCGTAGGCAGAAGCGGTGGCCGCAAACACACAGGAGTCTATTTTGCCATCCGCCACCGTGGAGAACCTGTCAACCCTCTACGTTGGTGCCGAAGACCGAGAAAAAACCGAGTCAACTGATAAGTTAAGGGTTTCAAGCTGAAAAAATAATGTCATACTTAAACCATTTGGGTGGCCGCTGAGCCGGTCGAACATTAGAATCAGATCTATTTCAAGGAATAAGGAAGATCGATGCGCAAAACCACGAACCTGTTTCTCCTCGCCTTTGGTATTGTAGTGGGCATCACGTTGGGCACTTGTGGCAGCGTACTTGCCGAGCGAGGTCATCAGCGAACCGAAACCATCCCGTTTACCGAACTGCGTACTTTCACAGAGGTATTCAGCCGCATTCAGGCAGACTATGTCGAGCCTGTCACCGACGAAACCCTGCTCGAAAATGCCATTCGAGGCATGTTATCTGGTCTGGATCCCCATTCAACCTATCTTGATCCGGATGAATTCAAGGAACTGCGCATTGGAACCACCGGCCAATTCGGCGGCCTGGGAATCGAAGTGGGAATGGAGAATGGCTTTGTCAAAGTTATCTCTCCTATCGACGATACGCCCGCCCAACGTGCTGGAATCAAAGCGGGTGACCTGATCGTTCGCCTCGATGACAAGCCCGTCAAGGGAATGACCCTGCAGGAGGCCGTCAAAATCATGCGCGGAAAGCCAGGGACAAAGATCACCTTGACCATCGTGCGTGAGGGCGAAGACAAGCCACTGAAGATCACCATCACCCGGGCCGTGATCAAGATCAAAAGTGTCAAACACAGACTGCTGGAGCCGGGCTACGGCTACCTGCGCATCACCAGTTTCCAGTCCCGCACCGGTGAGCAGATGCGCAAAGCCATTGCCGCAATGAAAAAAGCAGGCAGGCTGAAAGGGCTGATTCTGGATTTGCGTAACAACCCGGGCGGCGTGCTAAATGCGGCGGTCTCAGTCAGTGACGCCTTTTTGGATGGTGGATTGATCGTCTATACCGATGGCAGGATTGAAGAGGCAAAAATGAAATTCGAAGCCACCCCAGGAGACCTCTTGGCCAACGTCCCTATGGTGGTGTTGATCAATGCCGGCTCAGCCTCCGCATCAGAAATCGTGTCTGGTGCCTTGCAGGATCACAAACGCGCCATCCTGATGGGACAGAAAACCTTTGGCAAGGGTTCCGTGCAAACGATTCTGCCACTCAGCAACGGCGGTGCCATCAAACTCACCACTGCACGTTATTACACACCTTCCGGACGTTCGATTCAGGCAGAAGGCATCGTTCCCGACATCACCCTGGGCATCGTGCGACTTGAAACCGTTGCCGAAGCTGAAGAATTCGAACCATTGACCGAGGCCAGCCTGTCGCGTCACCTGGAAAATGGCAAAAAGAAAGAACCCACCAGCCAGGAGGAAAACAACGAGAATGGCCGAAAGGAAAGCAAAGCGCTGTTGGAGGACTACTACCTGCACGAGGCTTTGAACGTACTGAAAGGAATCAACATCATCGGTCAGTGACAGGATGAAAATGAGAGGGGGGTCCAAAAGCCCCCCTCTGCTTCAGCAGGATTTCAAATCTCTCGGCCACGTCGTTGGATCAACCCCGGACCATCGATGGCTTGCTGATAGTTCACCGAGAAGGTGATAAAGGCATGTAAAGCATCTTCCAGGGATTCTGGACCGTGATATTCAAACGCATTCACCCCCACCCTTTCCAGATAGAACATTTGATCGTAGAGGAAATCCCCCAGTACTCGGATCTCTTCCCGAAAGCCATACCGATCTCGCAACAACCTGGCCATGGAGAAAACCCGGCCATCGGTAAATTTTGGAATCTCCAGCACGACCAACTGGATCTTTCCCAGATCAGCACTCAGTCCATCCAGTTCATCGAGAGCCTCACAATTCAGACGCACACCGATCTCACCATCACGGCATAACAATTCATCCCTTTCCACCAACCAACGGTTGAGCGGTACCGTCACCTTACCATCCGCTGGCAAAGCTTCATCACACAAATGCACCCAGGCATCCTCTATGATCTCCCGGTCCTTAATGATTCGCATAGACACGCTCCTTGAAGGGTTGCACACCGATCCTTCGCACAGTGGCCAGGAAAGACTCGTCCTCCTTCCTTTGATCCACATAGGTTTCGATAATCGCCTCGATGGTATCTGCCACCTTGTCTTTGGCCACAGCAGGTCCCAACCGGTCACCAAGCGTAGCATCATCGCCTGATGACCCTCCGATAGTGACCTGATACCATTCCTCGCCCTTTTTATCGACTCCAAGAATCCCGATATGCCCCACGCTGTGATGGCCACAACCATTCATGCAACCAGACAGATTCACCCGAATGTCTCCCAAGTCGTAGAGATAATCGAAATTGTCGAAACGGGCATAGATGTCGTCAGCCACGGAGATGGAACTGGCATTGGCCAGAGCACAATAATCCAGCCCTGGACAGCAGATCATATCGGTCAACTTGCCAACATTGGCAGTCGCCAGGTTGAGTTCAGACAAGGCAAGCCACAAGTCATACAGGTCCAACTGACGTACGTCGGCAAACACCAAATTCTGGGTATGAGTGGTTCTGGTAACTCCGAAACTGTAATGCTCGGACAGTTCAGCCACCGAGTCCAATTGGTCGGAGGTCATATCTCCAGGAGCCACACCAGGGGGCTTCAGGGATAGAAAGACCACCCGGTAGCCGGGCATCTTGTGTTCAACGGTATTGTGCGCATACCAGGCGGCGAATGCCGGGTCTTGCTGCCTGTGTTCAGCCCAATGCTCGATTGGCGCATCGGGATCGTAATCAGGTTGGATGAATCGCGACCGATACCATTGAATCGTCTCTTCCTCTAGAGGGAAGTCATCGCGAATCTGTTGCCATTCGGCTTCCACCGCATCCCGGAACGAATCTAATCCCATCTCCTTGAGCAGAATCTTGATGCGGGCTTTGAATTTGTTGTCCCGGCGCCCTTTTAGGTTATAGACCCTTAGAATGGCATCCAAATAAGAAAGCAAATACCGTTTCGGCAGGAAATCCCTGATCACCTGACCGATGATCGGGGTGCGGCCCAGTCCCCCCCCGACGATGACTTCAAATCCGATGTCGTTCCGATCGTTTTTAACCAGTCTCAGGCCGATATCATGGACACGCACTGCGGCCCGGTCAACAGGTGCCCCTGTCACGGCAATCTTGAACTTGCGAGGCAGAAAAGCGAATTCAGGATGAAGCGTCGACCATTGACGGATGATCTCACAATAAGGCCTGGGGTCTTCTATTTCATCCTTGCACACCCCCGCCAGGGGATCGGAGGTGGTATTGCGGATACAGTTGCCGCTGGTCTGGATGCAGTGCATCTGTACACTGGCCAGATCCTCCAAAATGGCCGGGCTATCTTCCACCGTAGGCCAATTGAGCTGAATATTCTGGCGGGTGGTGAAATGCACGTACCCTTTGTCATAGGTACGGGCGATGTGAGCGATCATCCGCAGTTGCTTGGCCGACAGATGACCATAAGGAACGGCAATTCGCAACATGGGGGCATGGCGCTGGATATACAGCCCATTCTGCAACCGCAGTGGCAGGAACTGTTCCTCGGTCAATTTCCCTGCAAAATATCTCCGGGTCTGGTCACGATATTGTGCCGCCCGTTCGTCCACCACCGTTTGATCTTGCTCATCGTAACTGTACATAGCATCCTCACAGCAAAAATTCCCTACTTATCAGGTCAATTATCACCGTTATCCTTATGAAAAAAAACTATAGAAACGGGATATCACTAAAACTTTGTGAAATATCTTACGGGAAAAACTTCCGCCACAAGGGCAAATTTGCCTATCATATACGGCTGTTTGCCTTCGATATAAAACAACCAGGAATTCAAAGGGGGTTATCTTGTTCAGGTTCATACTCATCTTATTCGCCCTGTTGGCTCTACCAGGTGTTGCTGCAGCCTCCCAGTGGGAAACACTGGACATGGTCACCACAGAGCGTGGTATCTACTGTGTCTTGATCTTCGTCATCGCTTATATTTTGGTAATGGCCGAAGAGTTCATCGAACTGAAGAAATCCAAGCCGGTCATCATCGCCGCCATTATCATTTGGGCAGAAGTCGCCTATATGGCTGCCACCAAGGGGCCTGAACAGGTCGAAATGCTTGATGGTGCCATCATCCACCATCTGGCCGAATATGCCGAACTGATGCTGTTCCTGCTGGTGGCCATGACTTACGTCAATGCGATGGCCGACCGGAACGTTTTTGAACGCCTGCGTTCCTGGCTTTTGAGCCGGGACTTTGGTTATCGCAAGCTGTTCTGGATCACCGGCATCATCACCTTCTTCCTGTCCGCAGTGGCGGACAACCTCACCTCGGCCTTGCTGATTGGTGCAGTGGTTCTGGCGGTTGGAAAGGACAACCCCAAATTCATCGCCCTTGGACTGATCAACCTGGTCATCGCCGCCAACGCCGGTGGCGCTTTCAGCCCATTCGGCGATATCACCACCCTGATGGTATGGCAGGCGGAAAAAGCCACCTTTTTCGAATTCTTCGAGCTTTTCATTCCCTCTGTGGTCAACTATGTGATACCTGCAGCCGCAATGCATTTCGCCATACCGGATGAGCATCCGGAACAACCTGAAGGGCACTTGGTACCACTAAAAATTGGCGCCTTCACCGTTTGTGGTTTATTTGCCCTGACCATCACCTTGGCCGTCAGCTTCAAACAGTTGCTGCACCTGCCGCCGTTTATGGGGATGATGCTTGGCTGGGGAATTCTGGCCATCTATGGGTTCTGGATCAAGTTCCAGGAACACGAACTGCCCCATGAAAAGCGTTTCGATATTTTCAATATGGTTCGCGATGCGGAATGGGATACCCTGCTGTTTTTCTTTGGGGTGATCTTCGCGGTCGCTGGCCTCGACCATATCGGCTATCTCGATGTCACCGCAAAATGGATGTATGGCTCTCTGGGCGCTACCGGCGCCAATATTCTGGTAGGTTTCCTTTCCGCCATCGTCGACAACATCCCTGTGATGTTCGCAGTTTTGACCATGGATCCGGACATGGAACTCTATCAATGGTTATTGGTGACCCTGACTGCCGGTGTCGGTGGATCCATGCTTTCCATCGGTTCTGCCGCAGGCGTGGCATTGATGGGGATCTCCAAAGGAAAATACACTTTCTTCTCCCACATTCGCTGGACTCCTGCCATCATGGCAGGCTACTTTGCCAGTATCCTCGTGCACTACTGGATCAATGCTTCCTGATCGGTAGGAAAGATCATGGTGGGCAGGGAGCAGGGAAGTGGTTTTCGGAACGCCGTGAATCCTTTCCTGCTGCGCATTCCTGCTTCGCAGGAAAGCCCGGCCCGGACTTCCTTGTCCGGACGCTCGCACGGCTGCGAAAGTCCACCGGACTTTCGGTCCAGCTCGCCCCTGGAGGCTCGGACGCGGCCGTCCAGGCCGCGTACGCCCTCAAACCACTCCCCTGCTCCCTGCTTGGTTCTTTCAGGCATCGGGGTGAAAAAAGGTTTCATGATCGTTAGGTTGAGGGATGACTCGAACTATCTGAGCGTCATCCCTCTGGCCCCATCCAACGCTGAAAACGCACCAGGATAAACAATCCAGGTAACGCAATCAGCGCGCAAAACACAAAGAACCCCACCCAGCCCAACCATTCTGCGAGAAATCCGGTCGGAGACGCCACTATCACCCTGGGGACCCCCATCAGGCTGGACAACAAGGCGTATTGAGTGGCGGTGAAGCGCTTGTCGGTCTGACTGGCCATGAATGCCACAAAAGCAGCCGTCCCCATTCCACCCGATAAATTCTCAAAACTAATCACGCCGGTCAACCCCAGCAGACTGGGCCCCAAATGGGCCAGGAGGGCAAACCCCGCTGTGGATACCGCCTGCAATAGACCAAACAACCACAAGGCTGCATAATTTCCCATCCGTAGTATTAGAATTCCACCAAGCAAACCACCGGCAATGGTCGCCCAGAAACCAAACAGTTTGACCACTGCTCCGATCTCCGTCTTGCTGAAACCAAGATCCAGATAGAAAGGCATGGTCATATTGCTGGCCATGGTGTCACCCAACTTGTAAAGCAGGATAAACAATAAAATCCAGACTGCATCCGGACGGCGGAAAAATTCCAGGAAGGGCAGAATCACGGCCTCTGTCAATGTCCTGGGAGGCTCCAGGCCCACCGGCTCTCTGGCCCATAAAGTCACGATACTTCCACTGGCCATGAGCAGCCCACACAGCCAGTAGACCTTTCGGAATCCAAGGAAATCGGCCAGAATAAGCCCCCCACCTGAAGTCAACAACATCCCCAAACGGTAACCGTTCACATACAGGGAGGCACCCAGTCCCTGCTCCAAATCGAGCAATGACTCGCGCCGGTAGGCATCGATGACGATATCCTGGCTCGCAGACAAGAAGGTGACCAACAAGGCGCCAACTGCCATCCACAGAGGCGCCTCGCCTGGATCCACCCAGCCCAGGGCAGCGATTGCTGCGGCCAACATCAGCTGGATCAACAACAACCAGCCACGCCGCCTGCCTAACCAGGGCCAGGCATACCGGTCAAAAACCGGTGCCCAGACAAATTTTCCCGTATAGGGCAGCCCCACCAGAGCAAACAAACCGATGGTCGCCAGATCGACGCCGTCTTCACGCATCCACGCCTGTAACAACGAGCCTGTCAGAAGCAGTGGCAAGCCACTGTAAAAGCCCATAAAAAGCGCCACGACCATACGGCGGCTGAACACAGCGCCTCGACGAGAACCTTCAGAGGTCGTAGTCATAATCGATGATCAGTGGTGCATGGTCGGAAAAACGCTCTTCTTTGTAGATTTCCACCCGGCGGATACGATCCCTCAGGGAAGGAGATACAATCTGATAATCGATCCGCCACCCGACATTCTTTTCCCATGCGCGCCCCCGGTTGGACCACCAGGTATATTGATCGGGCTCCTGATTGCGCACCCTGAAGGCATCCACCCAACCCTCTTGATTGAAGATCCTGTCCATCCAGGCTCGTTCTTCGGGAAGGAAGCCGGAACGATTTTGATTGGAACGCCAGTTCTTGATATCGATCTTCTTATGGGCAATGTTGAAATCACCACAAAAGATGTAATCACGACCGGAGTTGGCGCATTGCCGCATAAATTCAAGAAAGTGGTCCATGAACAGGTATTTGAAAGACTGCCGCTCTTCACCGGAAGTACCGGATGGCACATAGACCGAAGCAACGCTCAAATCACCAAGGCGCGCTTCCAAATATCGCCCCTCCTCATCGGCCGGCAACCAACCAAAGCCCTGTCGCACCTCATCTGGCAGCCTTTGGGAATAGAGTGCAACACCTGCGTATCCTTTTTTGAGAGCAGTGTGGTAATAACAATGATACCCTTGAGGCCAGAAATCCAAAGATTTCAGTTGATCCAACTGCGCCTTGATCTCTTGGAGGCAAACGACATCGGCATGTTGCTTTGCCAGCCAGCGGAAGAAACCCTTCTTGGCGGCAGAGCGGATACCGTTGACATTTAGCGTTACAATCCGTAGGACCCCTTTACCTGGAGTGGACAAACTCACCTCATCTTCTAATATTTATAGACAAGGCCAAAATCCTGACATACTCCGGCTAAGAACTCAAAATCCATGGCAATACCGACAGCAAGCCTTCCAAAACTCAGCGGCCTGGCCCGTTGCCTGATCGATGCAGGCCTGCTCACCGAAGAAGAGGCCACCAAGCATCAACAACAGGCCTCCACCCAGAAAGTTCATTTGGTCAATTACCTGGTGGCCAATCACATTCTGTCTTCGATCACGATTGCCACCACTGCTTCCAGGCAATATGGCGTTCCGTTGTTCGACCTCGATGCCATGGACATGGAGCTGATACCAGGCAAACTGGTCAGCGACAAATTGATACAAAAACATCACGTACTGCCCTTGTTCCAACGAGGTAATCGTTTATTCATCGCCATTTCCGATCCCACCAACTTTCAGGCGCTCGATGAGATCAAATTCCACACGGGTCTCAGTACGGAAACCGTTCTGGTTGAAAACGATAAACTTTCCAAGGCCATAGACGTTCTTCTTGAAGCCGCTGACAGCAGCATGCAGGATCTTCTTGACGAGGATCTGGACAATCTGCAAATCACCTCAGATGACGATACCGAAGCCCCCGCTGTCAACGACTCCGAACTGGAAGACGCCCCCATCGTTCGGTTCGTCAACAAGATTTTGCTGGATGCGATCAAGAAAGGGGCTTCGGATATACACTTTGAACCCTACGAGAAAAACTTCCGCATCCGTTTCCGTAGTGATGGCATGCTGCATGAAATCGCCTCCCCCCCCACCACCTTGTCCAACCGGGTAATATCCAGGATCAAGGTGATGTCGAGAATGGACATCGCAGAACGCCGGGTACCCCAGGACGGAAGGATCAAGATGATCCTGTCACGAAACAAAGCCATTGACTTTCGGGTAAACACCTGCCCCACCCTGTTTGGCGAAAAAGTCGTTTTGCGTATCCTTGATCCCACCAGCGCCCAGATCGGCATCGAGAAACTCGGATTCGAACCGGAGCAACAGGAACTATTTCTGAAATCGATCCATAAGCCTTATGGCATGATACTGGTGACCGGACCGACAGGTAGCGGTAAGACGGTAACCTTGTATACAGCCCTCAACATCCTCAATACTCCCGACAAAAACATTTCCACAGCCGAGGACCCTGTGGAGATCACGGTTCCTGGAATCAATCAGGTCAATGTCCACCCCAAAGCGGGACTGGATTTCGCCAGCGCTCTCAAGGCATTCTTGCGCCAGGATCCCGATATCATCATGGTTGGGGAGATTCGAGACCTGGAAACAGCAGAGATCGCGGTCAAGGCTGCTCAAACCGGGCACTTGGTCCTATCCACCCTGCATACCAACGATGCCCCACAGACACTCAACAGATTGGCCCAGATGGGCATCGAACCCTTCAACATCTCCTCCTCCGTCCTGCTCATTCTGGCTCAACGCCTTGCCAGACGCTTGTGTGAATATTGCAAACGTGAAGTGGAGCCACCTCCTGATTTGCTCCTCAAGGCTGGATTCCGTGAGGATGAGATCGGACAACTGGAACTGTTCGGCGCCAATCCCGAAGGTTGCGATCGCTGCACCAAAGGATATAAAGGGCGTGTGGGGATCTACCAGGTCATGCCCATTACCGAGTCGATCAACCGCCTGATTCTGGAGGGTGGTAACGCGATGGAAATCGCTCAGCAGGCAAAAGAAGACGGCGTCAATGACCTCAGGGAATCCGGTCTGAACAAAGTAAGACAAGGTCTCACCAGTCTGGAAGAAATCGATCGAGTCACACGGGAATAAATACCATGGCAGCCAAAACGGAAAAAGAGAATTTGATTCTGTTTACCTGGGAAGGTATCGACAGAAGCGGCAAACGGATCAAAGGGGAGCAACCGGGACGCAGCGAAATCCTGGTGAAAGCCCAACTGCGACAACAGGGCATCAAGCCGGTCAAGGTCAAGAAGAAACCCAAACCACTGTTCGGCGCCAGAAAGAAAAAAATCACCACCAAGGACATCGCCATATTCAGTCGTCAGTTGGCCACCATGCTTTCAGCCGGCGTACCGTTGGTACAGGCATTCGACATCGTCGGGCGGGGCCACGAAAACCCTAGCATGCAGGATCTACTTCTGACCATCAAGGACGATATCGAAGCTGGAAGCACCTTGACCGAAGCGCTGCGAAAACATCCTCTCTATTTCGACGACCTGTTCTGTAATCTGGTGGAGGCCGGCGAACAGGCAGGAGTGTTGGAAACCCTGCTCGATAAAATCGCCACCTACAAGGAAAAGACCGAATCCATCAAGGCAAAGGTCAAGAAAGCACTGACCTATCCCATCGCAGTGATTGTGGTCGCATGTATCGTCACTGCCATCCTGTTGATCTTCGTGGTGCCCCAGTTCGAGGAACTATTCAGCAGTTTCGGTGCCGACCTGCCCGCCTTCACCCAAATGGTCATCGGCATGTCCCGCTTCATGCAGGCCAATTGGTTGTATCTGCTTGGGGCGATTGTTGCCGCTCTTTACACCTTTTTCTATTTCAAGAAACGATCCAGAACATTCAACCGGTTTCTGGATCGTCTTTTTCTGAAAATCCCCATCGTTGGGCCACAAATCCTGCATAAATCTGCCATCGCCCGTTTCGCTCGAACCCTTTCCACCATGTCAGCCGCTGGCGTACCCCTGGTAGAAGCCTTGGAGTCTGTGGCCGGAGCTTCAGGAAATGCAGTCTATTCCGACGCCATCCTGGAGATGCGCGAAGCGGTCGCCACCGGCCAACAATTACAGCAAAGTATGCGCCAAACGGGGCTGTTTCCCCACATGGTGGTACAAATGGTCGCCATTGGCGAGGAATCAGGTTCCATTGACAGCATGTTGGCCAAGGTCGCCGATTTCTATGAAGAGGAAGTCGACAATGCAGTCGATTCCCTCAGTAGTTTGATGGAGCCGATGATCATGGCTTTCCTTGGCGTTGTGGTCGGTGGTCTGGTGATTGCGATGTATCTACCGATCTTCAAACTCGGTTCGGTCGTCTAATGGATTTCTGGGGATTCCTGTCCCAGAATCCAGCATTTTTTCTCATTGCGGTCGGATGTTTGGGCCTGGTGGTGGGAAGCTTCCTCAATGTGGTCATTCTGCGCCTCCCTGTGATGCTAGAAAACCGTTGGCGCCATGAGTGCCAACAATTTCTGGGTCAAGCACCACAAGACAGCCAGGAGCGTTTCGACCTCATGACTCCAGCCTCCCATTGTCCCCACTGCGGGCATCGCATCGGGGCCTGGGAAAACATCCCCCTGTTGAGCTGGCTACTGCTACGGGGACGCTGCAGAGTTTGCGGAAACCCGATTTCATTACGTTATCCACTCATCGAGTCCTTAACAGCGGTCTTTTCAGTGATGGTTGCCTGGAATTTCGGGGTTTCGGCACAGACATTATGGGCCCTGGTGCTCACCTGGAACCTGATCGCCCTTACCATGATCGACATCGATCATCAGCTCCTCCCCGATGCGATCACCCTGCCGCTGTTGTGGCTGGGTCTGCTATTGAGCCTGCCGCAAACATTCACCGATCCCCAGTCTTCCATCCTGGGGGCGGTGGCTGGATACATGATTCTCTGGAGTGTCTATCAGCTGTTCCGTCTGATCACCGGCAAGGAAGGCATGGGCTATGGAGACTTCAAGTTACTGGCAGCCTTTGGGGCCTGGTTGGGCTGGCAGATGCTGCCGTTGATCATCCTTCTTTCCTCCCTGGTCGGCGCCATTGCGGGAATTTGCATGATTCTTCTCAGGGGCCGCGACAGGAGCCTCCCCATTCCCTTCGGGCCTTATCTGGCCGTTGCCGGGTGGATCGCTTTGCTCTGGGGCAGGGACCTGATTCACTGGTACCTGCAACTGAGCAAACTTGGCTGAAATCCTTGATGTTGAAAATCGGGCTGACCGGCGGGATAGGCAGCGGCAAAAGCACCGTTGCCAAGCTGTTCCAGCAACTTGGAATTCCCGTGATCGACGCCGACCTGATCGCCCATCAATTGGTCAGGCCTGGACAACCCGCTTTAGGGGCTCTCGTAACCGAATTCGGCCCGGCTATCCTGACGTCCAAGGGTGAACTGGACCGCTCTCGGCTTCGTGAGCTGATATTCCACGACCACACTGCCAAGACCAGGCTTGAAGCAATTCTGCACCCAGCCGTCTTTGCCGAGATGCACCGTCGGGCAACAGGACTGCAAACGCCGTATTGCATCCTCGCCATTCCCCTGCTGATAGAAACCAATGCACAGTCCATGGTCGACCGGATCCTGGTGATCGACTGCCCCGAACGGTTACAGATAGAACGGGTCAAACGAAGGGATGGCTTGGATGAATCACTCATCAAGCGCATCCTGGCCAGCCAGGCATCTCGACAAGAACGTCTGGCCCATGCTCACGACATCATTGTCAACGAAGGCGATCTTGCCATGCTCGAACGACGAGTCAAAGATCTACATCTTTATTATTTAAAGTTAAAGCCCAACCAACACGGCAACCATGATCCATGATGACCCACCCCCTCTCAGTTTGTACATCCATCTTCCCTGGTGTGTACACAAGTGCCCCTACTGTGACTTCAATTCCCATTCCCTACGCAAAGATCTTCCGGAGCGTCGATACGTGGATGCATTGCTTGCAGATCTGGATCAAGATCTCTCGTGGAGTGAGCCAAGACTCTTGACAAGCATCTTTATCGGCGGTGGTACCCCCAGCCTGTTTTCACCCGAATGTTTGAGGGTGCTCCTAGATGGGATAAGTGATCGATTACCCTTTGTACAGGATATCGAGATCACCCTGGAAGCCAATCCAGGCACAGTGGAAGCTGAAAAGTTTCTGGAATTCAGAGACATAGGGATCAATCGTTTGTCTCTGGGCATCCAAAGTTTCCAGGACAGTAAACTCGCTGCCCTGGGGCGAATTCATGACTCGAAGGAGGCCCTCTGCGCCATCGAGACGGCCAAAAAGTCAGGATTCGGCAATATCAATCTGGATTTGATGTTTGGCCTTCCCGGGCAAACCTTGGACGAAGCCCTGGCCGACATCACTTTGGCAATCAGCCAATACCCAACTCATATTTCCCATTATCAACTGACCCTGGAGCCCAACACCCTGTTTGCAAAATATCCACCCCCGCTGCCTCAGGACGACGATATCTGGAAGATCCAACAGGCTTGCCTCACAAAACTGGAAGAAACGGGTTATCACCGTTACGAAATCTCAGCCTTCGCCCGCCAAGACCATCAATGTCGCCACAACCTCAACTACTGGCGTTTTGGGGATTATTTGGGAATTGGAGCCGGAGCCCATGGGAAGATCACTTTACCCTCCAGTGGCAGAATCCAACGTATTTGGAAAGTCCGCCATCCCCTGCACTATATGGATAAAGCCGGGCTGAACTCGTGCATTGGCGGCAGGCAGGATGTGCCCGAACATGAAAGACCTCTGGAATTTTTGATGAACACTCTGCGCCTCAAGGAAGGTTTCACTCCTGGACAGTTCGAACGATATACAGGCGTGTCATACTCACAAATAGAAGCAACGATCAAGGATTTGCGCGATGAGGGATGGTTAATCCAGCAGCACCAACAACTCTGCTGCAGCGACCGGGGATATGCTTTCCTGGATTCGATCCTTGAACGATTCACCGGGCTTTGACCATTTTCTGACCACAATTTGTTTTCCTTTTGGTATCATGATGTTAGTGCCTTTCTCCGCATGGTCTCCACATTCTTATACACAGAAACCGTGGAAGAACTGGAAAACCTCCCTGACACCCCCCTTCGGTATGTATTGCATTATCATTGAAAAAGGGATCACCTGAAAAAGCCATGTCTTCCTCTACTGACCCAATCAACGGCGGTCCCTATGAATTCGTATACTTCAGTTTGGTAGAATTTCAATGCTAGACTTCCAGACCCGGTTCATCGAATTCGCCATGGCGTGTGGTGCCTTACGCTTTGGCAGCTTTACCCTGAAATCGGGACGTCACAGCCCCTATTTTTTCAATGCTGGTTTGTTCAACACGGGTGAAAAGCTCCTTAAGTTAGGCCAGTTCTATGCTGAGGCCCTGGCGAACAGCACCCTGGAATGTGATATGCTCTATGGCCCTGCATACAAGGGCATTCCACTGGCCTGTACCACTGCCATTGCCTCCTCCCAGATCTATGGCAGAGACTATCCCTTTGCCTTCAACCGAAAGGAAGAGAAATGCCATGGTGATGGTGGTCTCATCGTCGGTGCTCCTTTACAACAGAGGGTCCTGATCGTCGACGATGTAATCACCGCCGGCACCTCGGTTGGTGAATCGGTGGATATCATTCGCCAGCACGGTGCCACAGCCTGCGGTGTACTGATCGCCTTGGACCGCCAGGAAAAAAACCCGGACGGTCAGTCGACACGCGACTTGATAGAACAGACTTATGGGCTGAAAGTCGATGCCATCGTCACCATGTCGCAAGTGATTGCTTATCTGGAGCAGCAAGGCATTCACCAGGAACAAGTGGAAGCGATTCATTCATACCGCAAGACTTTCGGTAGCGATTGAAATCTTGATCGCCAAACATTAGCTGCTAGGCTTACACATGTCATGTCACGTATATTCCTGATCATGCTGCTGCTCTACTCGATCGGATGCCAGCCTGCACCCGGGGCCGGCAAAAAGATGTATAAATGGGTGGACAAACAAGGCAAGGTACATTATTCGGACACGTTGCCCGAAGACGCGACCCCGCAACAAAAGATCGTCTATGACAAAAAGCGGGCACGCCAGATTGGTGTCATCGAAAAGGCCAAAACGCCACAGCAGCTTGCCCGCGAGGCACGTTTGAAAGAATTGCGTGAGGAAGAAAAAAAGCTGCTGGCTGAACAAATGGCGAGGAACCGTGCCTTGCTGCGGACTTATCGCAACGAGGAAGACCTGAATCTTGCCCTCCAGGGGAAAATCCATACGATCAATTCCAGAATCACGGTGCTGGAAGCCAATATCAACCGCCAACAGGCATTATTGGCGGCAAAGATCCAGCAGGCCGCAGAAATAGAGCGTAATGGCCGCCAACCCCCAAAGTCCCTGAAGAACAAAATCGATTCCATTCGCCGTAAGATCCATCAACTGAATGTAAAAATCGCTCGAGAAGAAACTGCGAAACAACAGCTTAAAGTCAAATTCCAGCAGGATTTGCAACGCTTGCGGCGCCTTCTCCAGCATTTTGGGGAAAGCGGCAAGAAGGTCGCCGTCATCCGGCCGGATACTGAAGACATGGGAAAACACAAGACGATTCTGAGCATTGTCCACTGCAAACGGAACGGAGAATGTGACCGTGCCTGGCAATTGGCCAGAATCTATGTGCTGACCCACGCGTCCACCCCGATTTTCATCAACAGCCCTACGATCATTCACACCAAGGATCCGCGTCAGGACGATGATATTGCCCTGACCGTTGCCCGTATCCGTGACAAATCTCAAATAGACACTCTGTTTTTGGACGTTCGCTGCAAAATGTCCAGTCTGGGTCAGGAGTTGTGCCAAAGTGACAAGGTGAGAGAGATCCGGCTGGGATTTCCCGTTTTCATAAAACAAGCGCTCACCTCATCTGCCCAATAAGGTGCCGATTCCGCTGTCGGTAAACAGCTCGAGTAACACTGCATGCTCGATTCTCCCGTCGATAATGTGCGCACTACGCACACCACCGGCAAGCGCATCCATGGCGCAACGGATCTTGGGAATCATACCCCCCGCAATCGTGCCATCGGCAATCAGCGCATCTACCTCCCCAGGAGACAAACCTGTCAACAAATTCCCCTTCTGATCCATCACCCCTTTGGTATTGGTGAGCAGGATCAGTTTTTCCGCTCCCAGGACCTGGGCCACTTTTCCGGCCACCAAATCAGCGTTGATATTGTAGGAACAGCCATCCTCACCCACTCCGATGGGAGCGATCACCGGAATAAAATCCCCGTGCACCAACATATCCACCACACTTGGATCGATGCTCTCAACCTCGCCCACATGCCCGAGGTCGATAATTTCAGAAGCAGCCACTTCGGGATTGGTCGGTTTAAGGAGGATCTTGCGAGCCCGTATCAGCATACCATCCTTGCCAGTCAACCCTACCGCATGACCTCCATGTTGATTCAGCAGATTTACGATATCTTTGTTAACCAGCCCCCCCAGCACCATTTCGACCACATCCATGGTCTCGCTGTCTGTCACCCGCATTCCATCTACGAAATGACTGGATTTTCCCAGCCTTTCCAACAAAAGGCCGATCTGCGGCCCACCACCATGGACCACGACAGGATTGATCCCCACAAGCTTCAACAAAACCACATCGCGGGCGAAGCTGTGTTTGAGGTCCTCATCCACCATGGCATTTCCACCATATTTGATCACCATGGTTTTGCCTTTGAAGCGGCGAATATAGGGAAGCGCCTCAATCAGAACATGGGCGATCCGACCGGCATAGGACTGGGACAGGGTTTGTTGTTTATCCATCGTGGCTGAGTGTGATCGGTGGAAGTGAAAGCGACACCTCAATGGTGTCAAACAACTGTTGGAAACGCTCCCGAATCTGTAACAACGACTCTCTGTCATCCCCCTCGAAGCGGAACACCAGTGCAGGCAAACTGGAGGAAGCCCTGACAGAACCCCAACCATTGGCGAAATCCACACGAACCCCATGAGTGGTGTCGACCTTGGCGTCGCTGAAAAACTTATCTGAACAAGATTCCAACAGTCGAATGGTCTTGTCAACCTCACCGTCAGACATAGGAACCAACAAACGGGGAGTGGAGGGTGACTGAGGCAGTTCGGCAAACACCTCATCGGAAGACATGGGCTCGGCAGAAAGCACTTCCACCAGCCTTGCTGCAGCATAGAGCGCATCTGCAGTTCCGAACCAGCGTTCCTTGAAAACCAAGTGTCCGCCAAAACCACCCGCCATCACGACTTCATTGGCACTATCCATCTTCGCCAACAGGTTGCAGTAACCCGGTGCCACTTGGACCGGATGACCACCCTGTTGCATGATGTATCTTGCAACATGCCGGCTACACTCTATGTCGAAAACCACATCGGCTCCGGGTTGACGTGACAGCGCATCTGCAGCCAACAGCATCAACACCAAATCTGACGATACCCAGTTGCCATTGGCATCGACCACCACGAGCCGATCTCCGTCACCATCGAAGGCCAAACCGAGCTCGGCTTCCTCGTCCTTCCGCACCTTGGCCATCAGTCTTTTGAGAGCGCCGGGATCCGTGGGATCGAGCAATCCCTCCGTTTGCAGTGCTTCCACCTCGCACCCCAATGTTCTAAGCAGGGCGACTGCGGCATCCCCAACTTCTCCCGCACCACTATCCACAACCACTTTGAGGGGACGGCCGATTTGCACATCGTCAATGATGTAACCAACATAATCGGCCAGAAGATCCTGACTTTCCAACATCCCCATTCCACTGCTGATCTCATTTCTCTGCAGGCGTGTCCCAAGACCCACCAGCTCCTCTCCGGAAAGTGACTTGCCGTTGACCACGACTTTCAAGCCATTATAAGTTGCTGGGGAGCTGCTTCCTGTCACCATGACCCCCGAATGATGGGTCAAATAATGAGTGGCGAAGTAGAGAATGGGGACGGGTATAACACCCAAATCGATGATATCACGGCCTGTGGACTGTAATCCCTGGATCAAGGACTGCTTCAGAGATTCACTGCTCGAACGTGAATCACAACCGACAAGCACAACCTGCTCGCCTTGTGCCTGTACCTCGCTGCCAATGGCCTGACCCAGTTGTTGTGCCACTTCAGGTGTCAAGGTATCATCAACCTCTCCGCGAATGTCGCATGGACGAAAGATGACTTGTGGAATCTCGACTGCATGAGCCGGTTTGGATTCTGGCGTCTCTTCTTCCTCACGGCTGGCGGTCATGGAAACCAACGGTTCCTCAGATACGGGCTCCTCACCTTCAGGCTGACCTGGTTGTTCCTGCAGCCCCTTTACAGGCTCCCGCCTCACAAGCAAGCCCCGGTCCCGCCCTGATTCGAAGGAAATGAGCAACTTGTCCACGAGGGATTGCAACTCTCTCAGTTTGAGGCGATAGCTTCCGCGGAACGTGCCATCAACCATATCATTCACCACCGTGAACAACATCGAAACATCGTGCCAGAAGGCCCTTCCCAACCAACGTGCGAACCAGAACAGAGTTCCTGCAATCAACGCCATCGCCACAAGCTGGGGCAACAACAATGCCACGTGGTCCCGCCAATCGGGGGCAGGCACCCAATACCCCAATTGCCACATGGTCCCCTTGACAGGAATGGTCCCTGCTGCAGCCACTTGTCTCAGCTCAGGCTTGCCGTGGTAAAACAGCATCAATTTGCCCTGCATCAATGCTATGGCCCCACTTCCAGGATCTGGCATCGCCTGCTGCAACCATTTGAGATCAAGCTTGACCAGCAACACGCCGGTCAACAGTTTTCCCGACCTGATGGCATGTGCGACCGCTATATAGCGTTGGGACGATCCGGCACCGTGGATGGAAGGGAAAGGGGGTTTTTCTTCAGCCTGGCGAACCAGGTCCAGGTCGGCATAACTCAAGTTGCGTTGTTCCGACCCTAAACCGGGTGGCAAAATATCCACCTCAATGGTAAAGGGGATGATTCTTGCCAGACGGGTTTCTTCAGCCTTCCGCAGATCACTACCTGTCAGTGAGGCTTCCACGACCTGGGGATCTTCGGAGAACCCCTGAACGAGTGCCTGAAGCATCTTGGTTCTGGTTTCCAGCTGCCAGGCATGTGATTGGGCATAGGCCTGCCAGTTGTGAAGTCGATCCTGGCCATCTTTTTTCCATGACAGATAATAGATCATGGCTCCTGCCAGGAAAAGGGCCACGATAGTCACTGTGAAGACTACTATCAACCATCTTGCCAGAGTCATATCGCTTCCTATCGTCTCCCGGTATGACCGAACCCGCCTTCACCACGGCAACTGGGGTCGAAACGGTCAACCTGCTCGAATCCCACCTGCACGACCGGCACAAACACCATCTGGGCAATCCGTTCCCCGACAGCGATGGCGAAAGGTGCTTCGCCCCGGTTCCAACACGACACCATGACCTCGCCTTGATAATCAGAATCGATCAGTCCTACCAGATTCCCCAGTACGATCCCGTGTTTGTGGCCCAGTCCAGATCGCGGGAGCAATAGAGCCGCCAATGACGGATCCGCGATATGAATGGCAATCCCGGTTGGAATGAGCAAGGTCTCTCCTGGCAAAAGGGTGGCGGTCTCTTTGAGACAGGCACGAAGGTCGATACCTGCCGCACCTGCGGTGGCGTAATGAGGTAAAGGGATCTCCTTTCCAAGCCTGTCATCCAGAATTTTCAATTGAATTTTTTTCTGCATAGCGATCCATTATCAATGTCATCAGTTTCCTGGCCAATATCTGCTTGGGTGCCCTGGACAACCGCCTTTCACCTCCAGGCCAGAACACCCACAGTGCATTGTCATCCACCTCGAACCCCAAGCCGGGACCGACGTGATTGGCTGCGATCATGTCCAGCTTTTTACGCTCCAGTTTAGACTGCGCATACCCCTTCAGCCCGTCTGTCTCTGCAGCAAACCCAACGGTAAAGGGAGGCGTATCCAGGGCGGCCACCGTAGCCAGGATATCTACGGTCCTGGCAAGCTCGAGCGTCACCGTCCGGGAATTTTTTTTGATTTTCTTTTTCTCGATCCTGAGCGGAGTATAGTCAGCCACGGCGGCAGCGCCAACGAAGATGTCCTGACCGGCGATTCGCTCCATCACAGCTGCAAACATCTCCCGTGCACTCTGCACGGTGACACACTCGATCCCGGCCGGGGGCACCAGGGAGACCGGACCACTGACCAATGTCACCTGCGCACCTGCATCCCTGGCTGCCTGGGCAAGCGCATATCCCATCTTGCCGGAACTGCGGTTGGTCAGATAACGCACGGGATCGATGACCTCACGGGTGGGACCTGCGGTGATCAAAATTTTGACCCCTTTCATACGCCTGGGAAGCCAGAATTCACCGACCCTACGTACCAATTCGTCTGGCGCCAGCATGCGACCGGGACCGATTTCACCGCAGGCCTGCTCACCTTCGGCAGGTCCCCAAATCTCCACTCCCCGCTGTCTCAGCACATCAACGTTATCCCGGGTGGCGGGATGTTGCCACATCACCCGATTCATCGCGGGGGCAACTGCCAATCTGGCCTCAGTGGCCAGACAGAGCGTAGTAAGCAGGTCATCGGCCCTGCCAATCCGCAGACGTGCCAGAAAATCGGCACTGGCCGGGGCCACCAAAACCAACTCGGCCCAGCGGGCCAATTCGATGTGTCCCATTGCCTCCTCTGCCTGGATGTCCCACAGATCACATCTGACCGGCCTGCCAGCCAGGGCCTGCAGTGTCAAGGGCGTAATGAAGCGCTTCGCCGCCTCGGTCATGACGATCTGCACCTCGGCACCACGCTGCCTAAAAAGGCGCACCAGTTCCGCACACTTATAGGCAGCGATCCCACCTGTCACCCCCAGCAACAGGCGGCGATTTTGCAATTCTTTGGTTTCCATCTACGCTTTAAGAAAATTCACTGGGCAAGATCAATGAAGCCGATCAGGGAGTGGCCACAACTGGAGCGTCCCCGGGAAAAACTGCTTGCCAAAGGCCCTGATGCCTTGTCTGATGCAGAACTTCTGGCTATTTTCTTACGGACCGGAGTGAAAGGCAAAACCGCGGTCGATCTGTCCCGCGAATTGTTGTCTGACTTCGGCAGCCTGCGCGCACTGCTCAACGCCGATCAGTCACGTTTTACCCAGGCCAAGGGGCTTGGCACTGCAAAATTCGTCCAGCTCCAGGCGGTACTCGAAATGGCCCGGCGCCACCTGCTCGAGCCGTTACAGCGGGGAGACGCCCTCACCTCTCCCCAGTTGACCCGCATGTTCCTGCAGCGTCAGTTGCGTGACCATCCCTATGAGGTCTTTGCAGCCTTGTTTCTTGACACCCGTCATCGGCTCATCGCCTACGAATCCCTGTTCAGAGGAACCGTGGATGGTGCCAGCGTCTATCCCAGAGAGGTGGTCCGCCGGGCACTCGACCTGAATTGTGCCGCCATCATCTTTGCCCACAATCACCCTTCAGGCGTGGCGGAACCAAGCACCGCCGACCGTACAATCACTGAACGGCTCAAACACGCCCTGACACTTTTCGATATCCGGGTTCTTGACCATATCGTCATTGGCGATGGGGAATGCTTTTCCTTCGCCGAACACGGTTGGCTATAACAATCCTTTATCCCATCAACCGCCTTTCCGCTTCACGATATTTTTCCGCTGTCTTGGCAATAATGTCGGGTGGCAGCACAGGCGCTGGCGGTTTTTTGTTCCAACCAATGGACTCCAGATAGTCGCGGACGAACTGTTTGTCGAAACTTGGAGGGCTGATGCCGACCCGATAGTCATCCGCCGGCCAGAAACGGGAGGAATCCGGTGTCAGCAACTCGTCGATCAAATACAATCGACCCTCGTCATCGAGACCAAACTCGAATTTGGTATCGGCAATGATGATCCCACGCTCAAGGGCATAGGATGCCGCCTTGGAGTAGATCTGCAGACTCGTTTCCCGCACCTGCCCTGCCAGGGCTTCGCCGATCAATTCGATCATCTGCCTGAAGTCGATATTCTCGTCGTGAGCACCCATTTCGGCCTTGGTGGAAGGGGTAAAAATGGGTTCGGGCAGTTGATCTGCCTGTTGCAGTCCCCTGGGCAATTCGATACCGCTCACCCTACCCGTTTGCTGATAATCCTTCCATCCGGAACCAATCAGATAACCGCGGACGATGGCCTCCACTGGCAGGGGACGCAGCCTTTTGACAACCACTGCCCGCGTCTCCACCTGGTCTCGCTCTGCCGGATCTGGCAGGATGGAGGATAAGGGCACATCCACCAGATGATTCGCAATCACATCTGCCATCCTGGCAAACCAGAAATTGGACAGGCGGGTCAGGACCTGGCCCTTTCCAGGAATGGGATTGGGCAAGACCACGTCAAAAGCAGAAAGGCGGTCGCAGGTCACAATCAATAGATGCTCAGCATCTATTTCATAGATATCGCGCACTTTGCCGCGACCGACGAGCCTCAGGGAAGACAGGCTGGATTCGTACAGGGTAGTGGGGGGCATGGGCGTTTTTTCCTCGCACTGCAAACGTGTCATAATGCTGACTTTTCTAAGGATTGGCAAGTCAGCAATGGGGTGGTTAGGCAAGGTATTCGGCGGTACTTTTGGACTCATGCTGGGAGGGCCTCTGGGCGCTCTCCTGGGGGCTGCCATCGGCCATCAGTTCGACCGGGGTGTGGAGGGCTTCGAATCGTTCCCGCGTCTCGAACCCGGCCGACATCAACGTATCCAGATGGCGTTCTTCACTGCAACCTTTTCGGTCATGGGACATCTGGCGAAAGCCGATGGCCGGGTGACCGAAGCTGAAATCGCCATCGCCCGGCAGATCATGGACCGGATGGATCTTTCCAGCGAGATGCGCGAGGCCGCTATCCGCCTTTTCAGGGAAGGCAAGTCGCCTGGCTTCCCCCTGGATGAGACGCTGGATCAATTTCGCCAGGAGATCGGTCGGCGCTCTTCTCTGGTACGGCTATTTCTGGAAATCCTCCTTCAGGCCGCCTATGCAGATGGTACGCTTCATCCCAATGAAGAAAGGCTGCTGCTGCACATCTGCAACCGGGTCGGATTCTCCAGATTCGAATTCCAGGCCCTGCGAGCCTTCATGGAAGCACAGCTCCGCTTCTCCCAGGCCCAGCAGCAATACCGCTATCAACGTCAAAGTCGTTACCAAGGTACTCCTGGTAAACGGCAACCCAGCCTGGGCGATGCCTATGCCGTTCTGGGGGTCACCCCCAAGGCAACGGATGCAGAAATCAAGAAGGCCTATCGCCGGTTAATGAGTCAACACCATCCGGACAAACTGGTAGCGAAAGGGTTACCAGAGGAAATGGTCAAAATCGCCACAGAAAAAACTCAGAAGATCAGACAGGCTTACGAAATTATCCAACGTCATCGCAAACGATGAAAAGTTTGTGCTAGATTGTGCTTAAACCTCAGTGAGACTTCGAGGTCACAGTGCCAACAGTCCATTCAACTCGAGGAGAACAGGAATGAACGAACTCGATCCCATTGAAGGCAATTGGTATCTAGATCTGGACAGTGGCCAGAAATTCGAAGTATTGGTTGTCGACGACGTCTCAGGTGGTATAGAAATCCAGTATTTCGACGGCAACATCGACCAGATTGATCTCGATGCCTGGGCCGAGCTCAATCTGGAGCCCATTGAGGAACCGGAAGACTGGACCGCCCCCCTTGACGACGTGGAACCCGATGACATCCCTTACTCGGAAATGGGACTTGAAGAAGGTGAGGAAGAATGGGAACAAGGGGATTTCCCCGCCAAGGGTGACGGGGACTCTTTTCACGAGGAAAAGGAATAGATTTCCATAGGGAGGATCCAACATGCCATCATTCGATGTCGTATCCGAGGTCGATCTCCATGAGGTATCCAATGCCGTGGATCAGGCCAACCGGGAAGTGGCCAATCGCTTCGACTTCAAAGGTTCCGGCGCTC
>JALVSV010000495.1 GCA_027024125.1 Methylothermaceae bacterium
GTATGGGGGTGAAACCAGTTGGTACTGGCTCGGTTCTTGACCTCGAATTCATACACATAGCTCTCACCGGGCCCCACTTCATAGCTGGGATGGCCATCGGCTTCGAATGGCACATGCATCCCATGCCAATGGATGATGTGATTTTGTGGCAACTGGTTGCGCATATAGACACGCACCCGCTGCCCGGTCTTGAATTTCAGGACAGGACCCAGGAAATTGTCTGGCAAAGCGATCAGCGAATTGGGATCCCCTTTCAGCACCCTTCCCTCATAGCGCCATACCTGGGTTTGAGCACCTTTCAGGATTGGCACCCTGGCCACACCAGCCACCAGTTCGATCTCCACATCTGGAGAAAACGCCGCAGTGGCCTCGCGGCCTTGGCGCCTGAAGGCCTCCTTCTTGAGTACTATGGAGAAAGCGGGGGAAGCAGCGAGTGCAGCAGCTCCAATCCCAATAGCCTGCAACGCCCTGCGCCGTTTCAGATCGATATGGTCATTCTTCATGTCTTACCTCCTCTCTCAACCACTGGAATCTAGCGCTATATTATTAGAATAGTCTGATACACGCTACCAGCAGATGGTCTTGTTGGCAAGGAAAATACGAGACTTGTTTGATCAAGGTTAAGTTGTCTTCCCCGCGCTGCATCTCTCCCAATCCCTGCAGAATTCTATCAGGGCACGGGTGGAAGCATCGTGTTGGCCTACTTCCGCTCCCTCTAGTTCTGGCAGAATGCTGCGGGCCAGCTGTTTACCCAGCTCAACACCCATTTGATCAAAAGAGTTGATGTTCCAGATCGCTCCCTGGACAAATACCTTGTGCTCATATAAGGCAATCAGGCTGCCCAGAATTTTGGGCGTCAGCCTTTCGAACAAAAACATGTTGGACGGGCGGTTCCCTGGAAACGTCTTTGAAGCCGCCAGCAATGCAAGCCTTTCTTCTGGAAGGTCGAGATCGGCCAGCTCCTCCCGGGCTTCATCCATCGTCCTGCCCCGCATCAGCGCTTCGGCCTGGGCCAGACAATTGGCCAGTAGGATCTGATGGTGTTCACCGAGCTGATGATGACTTTGCACAGAGGCCAGGAAATCGCATGGCACCAGGTGAGTCCCCTGATGGAGCAACTGGAAGAACGAATGCTGGCCATTGGTACCCGGCTGCCCCCAGATGACCGGTCCTGTTTGGTAGCCCACCCGGCAACCATCGAGATCGACACTTTTGCCGTTGCTTTCCATGTCGAGCTGTTGCAGATGTTCCGGGAAATGACGTAAATATTGGTGATAGGGAAGAATGGCATGGGACATCGCCCCCAAAAAATTGGTATACCAGATCCCCAGAAGTCCCATGATGACCGGCACGTTGCGGGAAAATGGGGTTGTCCGGAAATGCTCATCCACTTCAAAGGCACCGTGCAAGAGCTCTTCGAAACCATCCATACCCACAGCCAGGGCAATGGAAAGCCCAACCGCGGACCAGAGAGAATATCTCCCTCCGACCCAGTCCCAGAATTCGAACATGTTGTCAGGATCGATCCCGAATGCTTGCACCGCATGACGATTGGTGGATATGGCGACGAAATGCCTGGCGATGGCGCGTTCTTCACCGCCGACACCTGCCAGCAACCAATCCCGGGCCGAACGGGCATTGGCCATGGTCTCCTGGGTGGTAAAAGTCTTGGATGCCACCAGAAAAAGCGTGGTCTCCTGATTCAGCCCCTTGAGTGTCTCGATAAGATCCGCTTCATCCACGTTGGCCACGTAATGTATCCTCAGATCGTCCTTGTGATAGGGGGTCAAGGCTCTTGTCACCATCCTGGGCCCCAAATCCGATCCCCCAATGCCAATGTTGACCACATCGGTGATCGCCTGACCACTGTAACCAAGCCATTTTCTGCTGCGAATCAAGTCGGTGAACTGACGCATTTTGTCAAGAACCTGACGGACCTGGGGCATCACATCCTGGCCATCCACCCATATAGGCCGGTCACTCCGATTACGTAAGGCCACGTGCAGGACAGCCCTGTCTTCGGTATGATTGATCTTGTCGCCATTGAACATGGCCTCGATTCGCCCTCTCAGGCCGCTTTGTTCCGCCAGTTGCGATAGCAGCCCCATGGTCTTGTCTGTCACCCGGTTCTTGGAATAGTCGAACAGGATGCCAGCCACTTTCAGTGAAAAATGTTGGAAGCGATCACTGTCCTGCGCAAACCAATCACGCATATGACTGTCTGCAATCTCAAGCCTGTGATCGTCAAGCGCCTGCCATGCGGGAAGAACGGTCGGCTGCGTCATTGCACGGAACCCCCTGATTCAGTGGAAACTGGGGAACAATGTTATACCATGGCACGTCCAAGGGAAACGCAGACAGCGTTTTGAGACGACCAATTTGCTGGTACTTCTTGTTTCATCTGAATGAAACAATCCCATGCTAAATTGACTGGCAGCTTGAGTTGGATGACAATTTCCAGGCCATTACGTCAGCATTTTTTACATCCATTTCATTGTCTATACTTATCCCTTTGAATGGGTAAGTTAAATTTTTTTGGCCCGATCATTGCTTTGATAGTTAATGTTAAGATTGTTCACATGCAGGTAAATCCCATGAAGCGTTTATCAGGTTATCTTGCCATCTTCAAATTACTGTTGGGCATCTATTGGCTGGTGATCCGCCAGTGGCTTTACCTGGGGTATCGCAGGCTTTTCTATCGAAGCGGGCGGCGCGCCATGCCCGTATCCTGAATGCCCTTATCTCCTGGAACCCTCTATGTCGTCGCCACACCCATCGGTCACCTGGGAGACATTACAGTCAGAGCGCTAGACGTGCTCCGCCAGGTAGACCTCATTGCGGCCGAAGATACCAGGCATTGCCGCAAACTGCTGGCCCATTACGATATCCCGACCCCTACCACTGCATTGCACGAACACAATGAACGGGGAAAAATCCCAGAACTGCTGGAAAAGTTAAAGAGGGGTTTGACCCTGGCCTTGGTCTCCGATGCCGGCACCCCACTCATCAGCGATCCTGGATACCCTTTGATCTCAGCCGCCCTGACAGAATCCCTCCGTGTCATGCCGATTCCTGGACCCTGCGCCGCCATCACCGCGCTCTCAGCTGCCGGATTACCGACTGACCGTTTCACCTTCGAAGGGTTCCCCCCCCGTCAATCGAGTGCCAGACGACACTTTTTCGACAAACTCAAGAGTGAACCCCGCACTCTCATCCTCTATGAGTCCAGTCACCGGATAGAAGCCTGCCTAAAAGACATGGCCGAAGTGTTCCCACCTGGGCGCCACCTGGTCATCGCCAAAGAACTCACCAAAATCCACGAACGCTTTATTTCTTCCCCGGTAGCTCAAGCACCCATACTTCTGAAACAGTCCCCGGAGTTGATGAAGGGGGAATTCGTACTGCTGCTGGAGGGCGCGTCGACGACGAAGAATGATGATCTGAATCCGGAACAACGACGGATCCTCCACCTCCTGCTGACAGAATGCTCCCTCAAAACCGCTGTGATGCTGGCAGAAAAAATCACCGGAGCCAGAAAGAAGTCACTCTACCAGGAAGCTCTGAACCAACTGCAACCAAAAAACTGAAACTTTCCTTCTGTTTTCTGGTTCAATACCCATGGAAAGACGGCTGGACAACCGCTCCTGCAGTGCAGGTGAGGAAAGTCCGGGCTCCATAGGGCAGGGTGCCAGGTAACGCCTGGGCATCGCGAGATGACGGAAAGTGCCACAGAGAATAGACCGCCGATGACCGCATGGCACAGGCAAGGGTGAAACGGTGTGGTAAGAGCGCACCGCGCGGCTGGTAACAGTTCGCGGCACGGCAAACCCCACCCGGAGCAAGATCAAATAGAGGAGCACGGGAAATCCCAACACGTGGCCCGCGTGTCGCTCCCGGGTAGATCGCTAAAGGCGTGTGGTGACGCGCGTCTCAGAAGAATGGTTGTCCTCGACAGAACCCGGCTTACAGGCCGTCTTTCCCCTTTTCCTTTTCCTTGATCTACAATTAAGGGAACCTTTTTTTTCAACCCAACCTGTTGATCACTTCCCTTAGGTTTCAAGGAGTTCTCTAGTGCCGCTTACCAATGCAGATGATCTTAGCCAGTGGCTGGCTACCCGCCTATGGTTAGATGTTGAACAGACAGGCACAGAGTTGCTGGAACAATTGGGCTGTTTGGACCAAACCCCCCTGGCTGCGGATCTGCGGGCGAGACTGCTCGAACTATACCACCCCTATATCGCCCAACTGACCGAATCCCTGGAAAAAAAACTGCTCACCGCGGCCCTTCCCTTGTCCCCTGCCAACCGGGAAACAGCAGGTCAGTTGTTGAAGTTATGTCAACAGATGATCTCCAATCTCGGCCGGATCATCTTCTCACCAGAGTTCTCCGCTTCCAATCGCTTACCAACAGACGACCGCCTCAATCTTCTACTGCGAATCACCGATTGGCTTGCCAGGTTGGGATTGCACTACGCCCAAATTTACCATCCGCCAAGTGTCAATTACTGGGAAACGGTATATCGGATCTATGAACTGTTGAATACTGGACATATTTTTCCCTCCGATTCGAAAGAACATGCCTTGATTCAAGGCAACTTGGCTCGAATCCTCCTGTTCAACATTGCCACGCCTCAAAGATACCGCCCCGAGGAGTTAAAACAAATCGATTTGTTTCTACAGAATTTTTCCCATCGGGTCATCTTCCATCATCAGCCTGCCATCGGGGCAAACAAAGCGGTTTTTTTCTTTGACCCCCATACCCCTGCTCCACCCCATCCTATCAAACTCGTTGGACAGGTTTTATCGCCATCCACTTCTCTGATCTTTCTCTTCCCCCAGCCACTCACCAAAGCATTGTTGCAGTTCGTCACCTCATCCGAGAGTCAGAACGAGACGTTTCTCCCCTTGAATCGAAGCAAAAAACTGGCAATGCAGCTGGCCCGTATTTTAAGCGCACCCAAAAGGCGCAAATGGAAGCGTCTGGAAGAGAAGAAAGACTGTCAAATTGTCGTGGGAATTCCGCAACTCCTGTCGGTCTTGATTGCCCAGAACAAAATTGCTGACGATTTGTTCGAGATGCTCCATGCTGAGAAAAGAAACAGGGAGATAGATGGGATCTTCCAGGACCATTTCGAAATCCTTCCGCTGGAAGATGAAATGACCGCCTTTGACGATGACAGGAGATCTGAGGCAGGAATCTTCTGGGATATTGAAGGCAGCCGAAGAAAGATCACCCATCAGGAAATCTGGTCCACGGAAAATTCAACCATCAATGATCTGAGCAAACAACGTACTTTTCCTGGACGCATGGCCAATGTGTCCGCCCAAGGATATTGTCTGTTATGGATCGACCATACCCCGAATGTCCTGAAAGTTGGGGAAATCATCGGCATCGTCCATACCCTGGGCGAAATCGAGATCGGTGCGGTACGCTGGTTGAAGCGCAACGTAAAATCAGCCATCAGTGTGGGGGTGGAACTGCTCAGTTTCGCCGTCACTGGTGTTGCCGTCTACCAGCATCTGGGCAAAAGGGATCAACTTAGGCAAAAATGTGAACTGGGATTATTATTGCCTATTCAACCTGCTTTGAAAAAACCGGCAGGCCTGTTGGTCCCTTCCAATTCCTGGCGGCAGGGACAATGGGTCAGGATCTATCGGGACAAATCCAACCATGAGTCATACACCCTCAAACAACTGGCCGATTCAACCCCCGCTTATGATTTGTTCGCTCTGGAACGCATCAGTTGATTCGTTCCTGAAATGCCCAGGCAATCGCTGCAAAACCCAGCACGAACAGGCAAAGATAGCCCAAGGCCCGGCGCCGAAAGTCTGAAATCAGCCCGGCCTGATCGTTGGCCGAGAGAATAAAAGGCAGGTTGCCATCAGCCGGTTTACGCAATAGATGCAGCACTTCGCCTGGCTTTTCCTTTCCCTGCTCACGCAGTGCTTCCTTCTCTGCCTGACGCCTGACTATCTCCCATTCACGCTGGTCGATACGTCCATCGCGATTCAGATCGAACCGGTGCAATAACTTCTCGGGCGCCTGTTTCCAACGCCGCAACAACTCACGGGTTCTCTCCATCAGCCCCTTCTGTGCAGGATCTGCCTGGGTTTCGAACCAACCAAGCGCATAAATGGGATCTCCCGGCTCGATCAACCGTTCCCGATAGCGATAAGGGCCGGTAAAGTCGCTGTGGCCCGGTGGTGTATTGTAGGGATACTTCTCATACCCCTGCCAGCTGATCACATGAGTCGGCTGCATATCCGCCCCATCCGGGTCGATGACACATCGTCCGGTCCCATCCTCGAGGGCAAAAATCGCATCGCTTCTTCCTTGCTCCAGGCTCACCCAAACCGACTGGCGCCGCCCCCCTCGCCAGCGGCTCTCGAGATGATCGATGGAGTAGTCATACCAAACGCACACGCGCCCGCTCAAAGGTGCATGGACAGGCTCACCGGGTAAAGCGTTCACCCTCCCCTCAAACTCGACAAAACCCTGATGTGCTGAACGGATCAGGGAAGTGGGCGTGTCTTCGATCAGACGGGAGAGACGCAAATGCTTAAAGCCGCGGTAAAAAAACCACAGCAACAACAAAGCCACAGCGATCAATACCCCCCAAAATTGCACAGCGGAGGCCTGATCGATCGACTGAGCCAGTGAATCGAACATCAACCGAACAGGGGTTCCAGATTGACGTCGCTCTTTTCTTCGGCACTGAATTCCAGCAGCTTGCCAGGCAGAAAGCCGAGCCACCGGGCAATCAGAATGTCTGGAAATTGCTCGATTCGCACGTTGTTCCGATTGACGGAGGCATTGTAGAATTCGCGCCGGTCGGCGATGGCCTCCTCAAGCTGGCTGATTCTCGTCTCCAGATGGCGGAAAGACTGGTCAGCCTTGAGTTCCGGGTAATTCTCCGCCACTGCGAACAGGTTCATCAGCCCCTGCCGCAACTGGCCTTCCGCCATTCCCAACCTGCCAATATCCCCCTGCTGCTGGGCCTGAAACACGCTGCTTCTTGCCTTCATCACCTTCTCCAGAGTGTCTTGTTCAAACTTCATATAGCGTTTGCATACCTCAACCAGTTTGGGCAACTCATCGTGACGCTGCTTGAGCAGGACGTCGATGTTGGACCAGGCCTGTGATACCGCATGTTTCAATGAAACCAGGCGGTTGTAAATGACAACACCATAAACAAGCAGGATAATGATCAACGAAACCAACACGGCCAAAAATATCAGCATGGAATATTCCTCATTTCAATTTGTCTTTCAAGTATAGACTTTAAGGAGGTGGCACTTGAGCCGAGTCACTTTTGAAGGTAACCTGCCTCACCTGGGGCATCGGGTATATATCGCCGACACCGCCTTGATCATTGGAGACGTTCACCTCGATGAGGACGTTTCCATCTGGCCCCATGTGGTCGTACGTGGTGACATTCATCACATCCATATCGGCAGCAGCAGCAACATTCAGGATGGGTCGGTGCTCCACGTCACCCATGACGGTCCTTTCTCACCGGGTGGCTTTCCATTGACCATAGCTCAGAAGGTCACCGTCGGGCATCGTGCGGTCCTCCATGGATGCCAGATCGGAGACCTGTGTCTGATCGGCATCGGTGCCATCGTCATGGACGGGGCGATACTGGAAGAAGAAATCATTCTGGGTGCTGGCGCCTTGGTTCCACCAGGAAAGCGCCTGGAAAGCGGTCATCTGTATATCGGCAGCCCAGCACGCCAAAGCCGCCCGCTGTCCGATCAGGAACGCAAATTCCTCCACTATTCCGCAGAGCATTATGTGCAACTGAAAAATCGCTACCTGAACAACTAGAGCCATGCTCAGCTTTCAAAACGTCTCACTACGCCGCGGCACCCGCCTGCTGTTCGAACATGCCGATTTCACGATCCACCAGGGAGACAAGACAGGACTGGTGGGCGCCAACGGGGCCGGCAAAACGAGCCTGTTCGGACTGCTCTGTGGGGAACTTCCCCCCGATAGCGGCCAGATCCAGCTCCCCCCGGATCTGTCCATTGCCGCCGTCGCTCAGCATATCGAAGCACTGGACCGCCCTGCCCTGGAGTTCGTCCTTGACGGCGATAGAGAACTGCGGCAGGTCGAAGCCGAGCTGTCCCAGGCAAACCAAAGCGGCGATGGAATGCGTCAGGCAGAACTGCATGCCCGCTTGGAAAACATCGGTGGATATCGAGCCAGGGCAAAGGCGGCTCAATTGCTCGATGGCCTCGGTTTCTTACCCGAGGACATTGAAAGACCTGTTGGTGACTTCTCCGGCGGCTGGAGGATGCGCCTCAACCTGGCTCAGGCATTGATGTGCCGTTCCGATCTCCTGTTGCTGGACGAACCCACCAACCATCTGGATCTCGATGCGGTGATCTGGCTGCAGGAATGGCTGAGAGTCTACCCGGGCACACTGATATTGATTTCCCACGACCGGGATTTTCTCGACCAGGTCTGTGATCACATCCTCCATTTGGAACACGGACATATCAAACATTACCGTGGCAATTATTC
>JALVSV010000496.1 GCA_027024125.1 Methylothermaceae bacterium
GCTGCACCCTGAACTGTTCCAGAAACTTTCCGGCCAGTCGATCGACCAGGTGGCCCGTATTCTCACTGCCACCTTTGGCGATTCATTCGATTTCCCAAGATTTCATGAACTCAGTACCCAACTGTGGCACGACTGGGTGACGACCCACGGCATCGACATCCTGCCAGGTTATGAACGATTCATATCCATTCTGCGGCAGCATGGGATTCCTTACCTGCTCGCCACCAACAGTCAACGACGTTACGCGGAACAATGTCTGCGTTTGGCCGGCATTCCAGATCATTTTCCCGAAATGATCAGCCGCGATAACGTCAGCCAGGGCAAGCCCGCTCCAGACATTTACCTTCGGGCGGCAGAGGCGCTCTCCCTGCCCCCTTCCCGTTGCCTGGCGATAGAAGATTCTTACCCGGGAATTTTATCGGCCTCTCGTGCCAACACCTTACCCGTATGGATTCCAGGCCTGAGCGCACCGGCCCGGGAGATGGAATCCTTGCTCACAGCCCACTTCGACACTCTGGATGAACTGGCCACAGCGATCGAACACCGCTTAGTGGAGCCCAACCATGACGATTCAACGTAATGAACTGACCACTTTTTTCGACGCCCTGCTCGAGCCGGCGCGCTATCCCGACTACGGTCCCAACGGTCTGCAGATTGAGGGCTCCGACACCATAGAAAAAATTGCCTTTGCAGTCTCGGCCACCGCGCAGTCAGCCCAGGCGGCGGTCGATCAGCAGGCTCAGGCGCTGGTGGTCCACCACGGCTTGTTCTGGACTTTCCATGGAGCCAGAACCTTGACTGGCCCTTTCGCCCGCCGAGTGTTCCCTCTGGTCCGCCATCGGATCAATCTCTATGGCTATCACCTGCCCCTGGACGGTCACCTGGAAGTCGGCAACGCCGCCGCCCTGGCCCACCGGATCGAACTGGACAAATTGACCCCCTTTGGTGACTATCAGGGTGTCTCCACGGGCATCCAGGGGATCTTGACCTTGCCCTTGACGGCAAAAGAGCTCAAACAGCGCTTGGAGCAGGTTCTGGAACATCCGGTGATGCTGGCCAGCCCAGATCCCAGGGAGCGGATCCATTCTATCGGCATCATCACCGGCGGCGCCAACGGCGAATGGCGCCAGGCTCTATTGGCTGGCCTGGATGCCTATATCACCGGAGAAATGAGTGAACACGACTGGCACGAAAGCCAGGAAGCCGGCATCCATATGTTTGCAGGCGGCCACCACGCCACAGAGCAATTCGGCATCCAGGACCTGATGGCCAGGGTTGCTGCCACTTTCGACGTGGAATGCGTCTATCTTCCGTGCGACAATCCTGCCTGAATCAGGAGAAAAAGCATCATGCAGCCCGCCCTTGATCCACATGCCCACTATACTTACGGTGACTATCTCACCTGGCCCCAGGATATCCGTTATGAACTGATCGACGGCCAAGCCTATCTGATGGCGCCTGCACCTTCCCTGGATCATCAGGACATCGCCGGTGAGATCTACTTTCAATTACGACAGGCTTTGGATGGCAAGCCCTGCCGCCCTTATATCAGCCCAGTGGATGTCCGCCTCCCCAAAGGCAATGAGGACGATGCGGAAATCGATACCGTGGTCCAGCCCGATGTCCTGGTAGTTTGCGACCCGTCCAAGCTGGAGCGGCGAGGTGTCCGTGGAGCGCCGGATTTCGTGGTCGAAGTCTTGTCCCCCTCCAGCGCTTTTCACGATCACCAGCGCAAACGCGAGGTCTACGAACGCGCAGGAGTGCGGGAGTACTGGCTGGTGGATCCTGTCGAACGCACTGTTTTGGTCTACCTGCTGGATGAGCGGGGCAAGTATGGCAAACCGGAAGTCTACGAATTGGCCGGGGAAACCGAAATCCAGGTTCTACCCGGCGTCACCATCCACTGGGACGACCTGATCGACAGATTGCCGCCAAGAGAAGATTGAACGTGTCATCCAAAACCCTCCGACTGCTCCTGGGCCTGATTGCCCTGGCCACCCTGATCGGCTGGGTGTGGCGCACCCAGCACCGTCACTCAGAGCCCCTGCCCGCCCAGCTTCAGGCCGGCAAACATGGCAACCGGCATCTTTCCACATCCCATTGATTTCTCGCTGCCCCCAACTCTGTTGGCATATCATTGCCAAACGACCTTCGTTTTAAACCGGCCTTTCCCAATGACTTCACCCATTCAGGAACTTCCATGGAAATCCACGCAAAAGTCGCCTCAGAACTCAAAGTCAAACCTCGACAAGTGGCTGCAGCCATCCGGCTTCTGGACGAAGGAGCCACAGTGCCTTTCATCGCCCGATACCGCAAAGAGGCCACCGGCAGCCTCGACGATGCCCAGCTGCGAGTTCTGGAGGAACGGCTGAATTATCTGCGGGAACTGCAGCATCGCCGGGATGTGATCCTGCAATCCATCGAGGACCAGGGCAAACTCACCCCCGAACTGGAACAGGCATTGCGTGAAGCCGAGACCAAGGCGCAACTGGAGGATCTCTATCTTCCCTACAAGCCCAAACGCCGAACCAAAGCCCAGATCGCCCGCGAGGCTGGACTGGAACCCTTGGCCTTGAGCCTTCTGGAAAACCCCCGGCAACGGCCCGAATCCCTGGCTGTCGCTTTCTTCAGGCCTGAAAAAGGATTCAACGACATTCAGACGACCCTGGATGGAGCCAGGCATATTCTGATGGAAAGGTTCTCCGAGGATGCCGGACTGGTTGGAGAGTTGCGTGAGTACCTCTGGCGTCAGGGGCAACTTCGGACCCGACTGATGGAGGAAGGTCACCCTCAC
>JALVSV010000497.1 GCA_027024125.1 Methylothermaceae bacterium
GGCCGCGCTGCCCTGCCACTCGGCCCGGGAGCTGCCGATCCCCGATGAGAAGTTTCCCAACGTGCGCGATCTGAGCGTGCGCGAAATCTGGGAACAGTCGGAGTTGTTCAACCTGTTTCGAGGTTTCGAATGGATGCAGGAACCCTGCCGTTCCTGCGACGAGAGGGGCAAAGACTATGGTGGCTGCCGCTGTCAGGCGTTTCTTTTGACCGGCGACATGAAAGCAACCGACCCGGTGTGCAGCAAATCCCCCAACAGGTATCTGATCGACCAGGCAATCAAGGAAGCCGAAATCCTGCCAGAACAACCTTTGGTATTCCGCAACTCACGCAATTCGCGCCGATACGGCAGGGGATAAATCCCCCGTGATTCATGCTTCCTTCCGGGATTCATGGGCACGAACCAGCCTTTGAAGGGTCAGAATCTCCTTCTGGATCCTCACGCTGTCCCTGCCGGACAGATGAACATAGCGCCCTCCCACCCTGATATTCTGTCCATTTTGTACCGACCTGACGGAACGAACCTCAAGCCCAAACTTCACCAGATCACCTGTCGTGGTTTCGAACTTACATCCCCGGACTATGTGTCGAACTTCCCAGGGCTTCGTCATCTATTCAGTCCCGGGACAGGTGGTCTGCTTCGAAAGCCTCGCCGGCAGGGAGGCCGGCGTGGAGCCTACAGGGATGTATTCACGGCGTTTTTCGAAGCAGACCACCTGCCCCTTTACTCAATCCCTTACGTGTTTAGATGACGTGGTCCTGTCGAACTTCCGGAAGTGCACGACAGGTTCCATGACGAAACTGATACCATCGAGCCCGATATCGTCGATCCTGGCTTCCAGCTTCTTGCTCTCCAGATCGATCCCGGGTTTGCTCCTGACATAGATGGCTTTTTCCAGAAAGGCCACAGAAACCCGATAGAACTCCCGTTTCTGAGGGTAGAACACCCGCTCTGGGAAATAGAGGGAGATGACCTTGGTCAACCCTCTGATTTCATCCAGTACTTCGCAGATCTCATCATATCCGTAAAGGAAACAAGGATTGTCGTTGCCGCTTTTTTTCTGCTCTCTTGTGAGCAAATTCCTGATCAGCCCCTCTTGGCTTTCCCTTAATTCAGGTAGTCACCAGAAGGCGATCACTGTCACCGGAACGGGACTGACCATCGGCCCCATAACAGACCCGGTCGCGGCGATGCCCGAACAACAGCACCAGTGCCTGCTGGTTGTATTCCTGCAGCAGGGAGATCGTCGCCCCGTTGGATTCATTCAGCGTTCTACACTCACCCATCCGACGTTTCACTTCCTGCCATAGTCCGACGACCTGGCTGTCTTCCAACTTCAGGGCACGAATCATTTCTCCCAGGACATCTTCTTTCTGTTCAGCGTTGCCTGGCAGTTGTACCAGCAAAGATTCGATCCGATCAACCAGGGTGTTTTTTTCCTCCACGAGCATTTGGAGGCTTTCCAGCTTGCTTTCGAGCAGAACGTCTCTTTCCTGTTCCAGGACCCTCTGCAAGCGGCTGGTTTCATCAAGCAAACGACTCAGCCAATCGAGGAAGGCACTTTGCCGCTCATTCAGCTTCATTCACGGCCTCCAACCCCGGAAGCTGCCCTTCCAGTTCTACGATCTTTTCGGCTATGCGCTCGGCATCGATCTCGTAGGTACCTGACTGCAGGGCGTTTGCCACCCGGGACACCAGATCGGTGTCGATGACCACACCCGTGGCCATGGCCTCTGCGGCCTGTTTGATCCGGGTAGCGACATCTGTGATCTGCACGGAGTCGGATACCGAAGATCGCTCCCCTCCGTGTTGACGCGCCTCTTTCCCGGCAGCCGACGGTTTCAAAGTAGGATCGACCGTCTTGCCGGTGATGGATCGCAAATCGATGCTCATCGTATAGTCCTCGTTTAATACTTCCCATAGAAGCTAATCGGCCTCTCGTCCTGAAAGTTTAGTCAAAAAAGTACTCTCACCTCACTGGGACCATGGACGACTGCTTCAATCACCCGCCTGGTACGATCATTGAGAACCCTGATCCTCTGCCCCATTTCACCATCCATCAATGCATGGCCTCCCATACGCACGTCCAGAGCACCTGCCAGTGCCCTGATCATCACGGCATCGCCTTTATGGATCACTTTGTCCGCCATCAATAGATTGGGGGTCAACACATAACCCTCGGCAACACGCCGCTTCAACAATCGTCCTATGACGGTTTCCGGTCGTTCGATATAGCCCTGCCTCAACGCCGAGACGTCGAACCGCTTCAAGGTCACCACATCAGGGGTCAGCCTGGCGCCTTTTGGCAAAGGATGCGCCAATACCACGACTTTCCTGAACAAACTGACATGCGCCTTGGCATAAATGGTCCAGGAATGCTCACCTTCACATCGCACCTTCAAGGACACATCCCCCAGCAGAACTGTCTTACGCATCTGACTGACCGATAGAGCCTTCGAACATCGGGGTAGTTTCAAGCGTGGATCCAGGGGCGCCACCGCAACGTCAAAATCCCGATATTCCCGCTGGAGAATTGACACGAGATAGGTACGAATCGTTTGCTGAATCTCAGCGAGAGACTGGGTTTCAGCCTCAGCCATAGAAGCATGCAGCATCCAAATCAACCACAGCCTGAGCGGAAATTTCGACTTCACAGCGGCACCTATCAATTTAATTCAATACTTTCAGCAAGCAAATTAAGCGCCAAAATATGAATTCTTGCGCCACTTGACCAGTCTCAATGACAAAACTGTGAACCACTTGTAATTTCCCCCACATAACTTACATTTGTTACATGAAGACAACAGAATTTGTGATTCGCGCAACATGAATACAAAATACCTTCCACAAGGAACCCTGGCCATCGCCCTGGCCTCTGGAATGTCTGGCGGTGTCCAGGCTGCGGTATCTTTCAGGGACGAGAGAAAACAACCTTCCGAATTTGTCCTGAACCATGACGTGGGCCGGGTTCTGGAACTGGAAACACGGCTGAAACAATTAGACGTGGACAAGAACGCCAGGATTGCTTCCGGAATCAACAACCGCCTCCAGGCCAATCTCGGAGTGAACTGGAAGCCGGCCAAATGGCTCAATCTGAGACCGGGAATTCGCTATGGATGGTTCGAACGTTACGGGAGTTTTACCTCGGAACTTTCGAGCAAACATATCCAGTTCTCACTCGACGCGGTGTTCCGTTTCTAGCACTCCCGGGTTCCGTTCGGGTCGCCCCCCACCTGGGTTGAAAGGGTGGTAAAGGTTTTTCCTGGATGGCCGATACCAAGGAAAACCCATGATCACGGAGCACCCAAATATGTCGAGCCTTCTTGCGGAAATCGATCAGAGAACCCAATTAGCCGGCCACAACCGTCTCGAGCTCCTGCTTTTTCGCTTGCAGGGCAGACAGCGCTTCGGCATCAACGTATTCAAGGTCAAGGAAGTCATCACCTGCCCCCGCCTGACTCAAATTCCCGATTCCCATCCTGTCATTTGTGGTATTGCCCATCTTCGGGGGTGCACCATTCCAATATTGGACCTTTCCCTAGGAATAGGCGGCAAACCTTTGCCGCATGACGGCTCCGGCTACGCCATCATCAGCGAATACAACCGGTCGGTACAGGGTTTCCTGGTAAGTGGTGTCGACCGGATCATCAATATGGGATGGGAACAGATACTACCCCCACCCAAGGGAACCGGGAAAGACAGTTATCTCACTGCCGTGACAGAATTCGAAAGCGAACTGATCGAAGTCATCGATGTGGAAAAGATCATGAAGGAAATCATCGGCACCAGTGAGGAAATCTCGGAAGGCATCCTCGACGAAAATGTCGATGCGGGAGAACAGCACATCCTGATAGTGGACGATTCCCTGGTGGCACGAAATCAGGTCAAACGTGTCCTGGAGCAACTGGGCGTCCAGTACACCCTGGCCCGTGATGGCGAAGAAGCCTGGCAGATTCTGCTGCAATGGCAGCATGAAGGCAAAGACCTGCCAAAGTTCCTCACGATGGTCATTTCCGACGTGGAAATGCCAAAGATGGATGGCTACACCTTGACCACCAAAATCCGCGACGATGAAGCGATGAAGGATCTTTACATCCTGCTGCATACTTCCCTCAGCGGTGTGTTCAATCAGAACATGGTGGAAAAAGTCGGCGCCAACCAATTTCTGGCCAAGTTCGCCCCTGACGATCTGGCCCAGGCCATTCAGGAAAGACTGAAAACGCACGCATCACAAGCATAAAGCGAAACACACAATCCAAATACCCGCCACAGCAGGTAGCGCATGGCAGACTGAAATACGTCATCGGCGGCGAAAAATTGCCGCCCCTGGCCCTTAGGCTTGGCGCACAAACCCATAACCCCATGATTCTATAGATAATCATCTAATGGCACAGCATATGCTTGATTGAGAATGTGATTCCTCATTCAATCAGGCAAAGCCATGAAAATTAGTTTCGATCAAGCCCTTGGGCTCCATCCCCAGGCCCTACGCCTCAGGGCCAGGAAAATGGAAGTGCTGGCTTCCAACCTGGCCAATGCCGATACCCCAGGATACAAGGCCCGGGATTTCGATATCGACAAACTTCTGCGCAAATCCAGCGTAGACACCATCCCACTGCAGGCCACTCGTCCGGGCCATATCCAGGACAGTTCCGGCCCCCTGGATCAGCGACTGCTTTATCGTGTTCCCCAACAACCAAGCCTCGATGGTAATACCGTGGAGGAGCACATAGAGCAGGCCAAGTTTGCCGAGAATGCCCTGCGCTATCAAGCCAGCCTTCGCTTCATAAACGGCAAGATCTCCAGTCTGATGTTGGCTTTGAGGGGGGAATAATCCATGTCCAGCTTCAATGTTTTTGATGTCGCAGGTTCCGGTATGAACGCCCAGATGCTGCGCCTGAACCTGACGGCCAGCAATCTGGCCAACGCCGACAGCATCAGCAGCAGCATCGAACAGACCTACAAATCACGCCAGCCGGTATTTGCTGCGGAATTTCGTGACGCCTTGAACCAAAACCAGGCAGCCAACGCCGGGGTCAAAATACTGGGGGTGGTGGAAAGCCGGACGCCGCTACAAATGGAATACCAACCCAACCATCCCATGGCCAACGAGGACGGTTATATCTTCAGACCCAACGTCAACACGGTGGAAGAGCTGGCCAACATGATCTCCGCCTCGCGTTCTTATCAGAACAATATCGAGGTGCTCAATACAGCCAAGGAAATGATGTTGCAAACCTTACGCATGGGGCAGTAAGTCATGAACGTGGAACGCCTGAGAGAACTCGGACTGGTCAGAACCACCAGCGACCGAGCCCGCAACAATGAATTGGGTCAGGAGGATTTCCTGAAACTGATGACGACGCAGATGACCCATCAGAATCCCCTAAAGCCCATGGAAAACGCCGAATTCCTCACCCAAATGGCCCAGTTCGGTACGGTGACAGGAATTCAGGCTCTGCAAAAGTCGTTCGCCGACTTCGCCAACGCCATCGGTTCAGATCAAACCCTGCAGGCAGCCAATCTTGTGGGGCGGCAGGTCCTGGTACAGGGTAACCAGGCCGTCCTCGCTGCCGGGGGGGAGATCCAGGGCGCCGTCAAACTGGAACAGCCGGCCACAGCGGTGGTCGTCAAGATCATGGACAGAAGCGGAGCGACGATTCGTACTCTGGAACTGGGCCCACAGGACCAGGGGCTGGCCTCCTTCAACTGGAACGGCATGAAGGACGATGGCAGCTATGCCGATCCCGGCACCTACCGGATCCAGGCGGAAGGCATGGTCAACGGAGAAAACCAGGCCATCAACACCCTGGTCACGGCTACCGTCGAAAGTGTCTCCAGCGCCAAGGGAGGTTACGGCCTCACTGTGGACCTGGAAGGGCTGGGGAACGTCGATTTCAAAGACATTGAACAAATACTCTGACAGGAGGAAATCCAGCATGTCATTCAGCACAGCACTCAGCGGCCTCAATGCCGCCTCCATGGACCTGCAGACTACCGGAAACAATATCGCCAACGCCAACACGGTGGGGTTCAAAAAATCCCGGACTGAATTCGCTGACGTCTATGCCTCAAGTTTCTTTGGCTCCGGCAAGACCACCCCAGGCAGCGGGGTGAGGGTGACCGAAGTGGCGCAAATGCATTCCCAGGGCAATCTGGAATACACCGACAACGTCCTCGATATCGCCATCAGCGGGCGGGGATTCTTCTCCCTGAGCGAGACTGTCGATAGCGCACCATCCAGCTTCACCCGCAATGGCGCCTTTCAACTGGACAAGGAGGGCTATATCGTCAATGACCAGGGCAAATATCTGTTCGGCTGGCGAGCCGATTTCTCCCAGGGGGCAATGAAGGTGGAAACCACCAAGGGAGAACCCCAGGCCACCACGGACACAACCCTCAAGATCAACCTGAATGCGGCGGACACGGAACCGGCGGTCACCCCCTTCGACCCGACCAAACCAGAAACATACAACCGGGCCACTTCAGTCACGGTTTACGACTCCCTGGGCAATCCCCACACCATTACCTCCTATTTCGTGACTCGTAACCCCACCACACCCAATCAATGGGACATCTATCAATACATCGATGGAACCGCACCAAGCAACGCGCTGACTCCACCAGGCTCGCCAACTCTTCTCGATTTCAATACCAACGGAGCCCTGGTGAGCGTGGATGGAGTCGCCGGTGGCACCAAGGCCACCTATGGACCTTATTCCATCACCGGAGCCGACGATCTCACCGTCACCTACGACTTTGCCGACTCCACACAGTTCAACAGTGATTTCAGCATCAATGCCATGAGCCAGAACGGCTATCCCGCCGGGGATTTCAACGGTCTGGAAATCAACGACGAGGGCATTTTGTTTGCACGGTTCAGCAACGGTAACGCCGAGAAAATCGGCCAGATCGCCCTGGCGCGTTTCCAAAACGAACAGGGGCTCAACAAACTCGGCAACACCACCTGGGGAGAGAGCAGCACCTCCGGTGAAAAGCTGCTGGGCGCCCCGGGAGAGAACAATCTGGGCACGGTGCAATCAGGCGCACTGGAATCATCCAACGTGGATCTGTCCAAACAGCTGGTCCGGCTCATCGTCGCCCAGCAAAGCTATCAGGCCAATGCCCAGACCATCTCCACCGAAGACCAGGTCATCCAGACCCTGCTGAACCTGCGCTAAGAGGATTAAGGTATGGACCGTAGCCTTTACGTCGTCATGAGTGGTGCCAAGGAAACCTTATACGCTCAAAACAGTGTGAGCAACAACCTGGCCAACGTCGAGACCACCGCTTTCAAGGCGGATCTGAACAATCAACGCAGCTTGCCGGTATTTGGCCCCGGCTATCCCAGCCGCGTTTATGCCATGGACGAACATCCAGCCTCGGATCTCGATCCCGGACCGATCCAAACCACCGGGCGTGAACTGGACGTGGCGGTCGAAGGGCAAGGATGGTTGGCCGTCCAGGCGCCGGACGGCAGCGAATCCTATACCCGCCGTGGAGATTTGAGAATCTCTCCCGAAGGGCTGCTGAAAACCGGCGATGGGCTCTTTCTCCTTGGTGAAAACGGACCTATCGCCATTCCACCCGCGCAGAAGATCGACATCGCCAGTGACGGTACCATCAGCATCGTTCCGCTGGGGGAAAGACCAGATGTGCTGGCGGTCGTCGACCGTATCAAGCTGGTACGTCCCGGTTTGGCGCAACTGGAAAAGGGGGAGGATGGACTGTTCCACCTGAAAGGCGGTGGCACGGCACAGGCCGACGCCCAGGTGAACCTGGTATCAGGGGCGCTGGAAGGCAGCAATGTCAACACGGTAGAGGCCCTGGTGGAAATGATCGAGTTGTCGCGCCGTTTCGAGCTTCAGGTCAAGATGATGCAGACCGTCAAGGAAGATGCAGACGCAACCGCACAACTATTGAGAATGGGATAAACTCCCGGGAGGATGAATCATGACAGACCGAGCGCTCTGGGTATCCAAGACCGGCCTCGATGCCCAACAGACCCGCATGGCGGTGATCTCCAACAATCTGGCCAACGTCAACACGGTGGGATTCAAGAAAGGCCGCGCCCAGTTCGAGGACCTTCTTTATCAGAATGTCCGCCAGGTGGGCGCCCAGTCCAGTGCAAACACCCAGCTCCCTTCCGGACTGCAACTGGGTACCGGGGTCAAAGTGGTATCCACCGAAAAGATCCACACCCAGGGCAATCTGGTCCAGACCGGCAATTCTTTGGACGTGGCCATCAATGGCCGGGGATTCTTCCAGATCCTGATGCCCAATGGGGACATCGCCTATACCCGTAACGGTTCCTTCCAGATGAATTCCGAAGGGCAGATGGTCACCAACAACGGCTACTTCCTGGAGCCAGCCATCACCATCCCTCCCGATGCCACCAGCGTCACGATCAGTAACGATGGCATCGTGTCCGTTTCCCTGCCCGGCAACCCGACGCCTCAACAAGTCGGACAGATTCAACTCGCCGATTTCATCAAT
>JALVSV010000498.1:0-6238 GCA_027024125.1 Methylothermaceae bacterium
AAAACGCCATGAATACTTCCCTGTAGGCTCCACGCCGGCTTCCCTGCCGGCGAGGCTTTCGAATCAGACCACCTGCCCCTCCAATCAATCATTTACGTGTTTAGATGACGTGGTCCTGTGCTGGGAGAATTTCCCTCGCATACGTTGCCAGAGCCTGCACAATAGTCTTGTGTGACTGAATCGTCTCTGAATCCAACCGCTTCAGCTCTGCCCAAAATTCATCCCAGGTGATGGAAGCCCCGGCATCGGGACAGGTCAGGCGTTTCAGGCGAAAATGTTCCCATCGTCGAACTTCATTTCGGTCGAGGTGATCTCCTCGGGAGGGAGGTGGCGAATCATTGTCATGCGCTGCCGGTCGTCCTCGCCAAAAAAACCACCTCGATAGAGCATCAGATCGGGATCGTCGATTGTTTCTCCCTCCTGGCGCAGATATAACTGCGGCAAAAGAGCTCTGAGATGCTTCTGATGCCGTTTGATGGTTTCAAGGTTGTGCCAGCAGGTATCCAGGTCGATCCCAAGCCTGTCCGCATCGCCAGCTCTGAGGGCCGGGACGGGCACTATGACAGGGCAACGGTTGATTCGAATAGTCTTGAGTCCGGGTCGGCTGACGTTGGTGGGAAGATCTTTGCCGGGCGTGAAAAGTCTTTCCCGTAATGTGTCGGCGTCCAGCGTCAACAAAGGTTCCGGGTCGGTGCCGAGATCCACGACAATCACTGCATTGGGATTGTTGGGATCCAGTATGACCGGTGCTACCACCGCAAGGCAGCCATGGGTTGCCGGGTATTTCTCCGAAACGTGCAGGACCGGTTGCATTCCGGTCAGATCGATCAACGACTTGAGGTCGCGTTTTTTACGGTGTTCGAAACAGTATGCATAGAGTTTGGGCTGGCGGTTTTTCAGCAGACGTGCCAGTTCGATGGTGGCGTACACGTCGGCAAGGGCATCGTGGGCATCTTGGTGCTCGATGCCGTTGGTACGAGTCAAGTCCTGTAGGCGGAAACTCGGGGCGCCGTCGTCCCGTCTAGGCCATTGGATCCCTTCAGGCCTGAGGGCGTAGGTCAGTCGCAGCACATCGATCAAGTCCCAACGGGAATTGCCATTTCGCCATTCATGCTCGTAAGGATCGTACAGATTTCGATAGAGCGTGTGGCGCGTCACTTCGTCATCGAAGCGGATGTTGTTGTAGCCACTGATGGTCGTGTTGGCATGGAGGAATTGTTGCTGGATTCTACCAATGAATTCGGCTTCACAGATGCCTTGATCTCTCGCAATTTGGGGGGTGATCCCAGTGATCAGGCAGGCCTGGGGCTGGGGAAGAAAATCATTGGCGGGGCGGCTGTAAAGTGTCAGTGACTCGCCAATGGGATTGAGGTCTTCGTCGGTGCGGAGACCAGCGAACTGGGCTGGACGATCGCGAACAGGATCGGCGCCAAAGGTTTCGTAGTCGTACCAATAAATACTGGGTGGCATGGTGAATCAAGGTCTTGGAAGAATAAGGTATAATAACGCAATTTACTTGCTGGTTACGGTAACGCCCATGCGCATTCTGGAAGAAGCCATCACGTTCGACGATGTTCTCCTCGTTCCTGCTCATTCAACGGTCCTTCCCAAAGAGGCGGATCTGTCTTCCCGCCTGACCCGGGACATCGCCCTAAATATTCCGCTATTGTCCGCCGCCATGGATACGGTCACCGAAGCCAGGTTGGCAATCACCATCGCACAGGAAGGCGGGATTGGCATTATTCATAAGAATATGACCGCTGAAAATCAGGCCAGGGAAGTGGCCAAGGTAAAAAAATACGAGAGTGGCGTCATCAAGGATCCGATCACTGTCACCCCGGACACCACTATACGCGAAGTGATCCAACTGACCCGGGAGAAAAACATCTCCGGTGTACCTGTGGTGGAGAAAGGTGGGCATCTTGCAGGCATCGTCACCAATCGTGATTTGCGATTCGAGACCCGCTTCGACGAACCGGTGGCCAAGGTGATGACGCCACGTCCTCGGCTGGTGACTGTCAAAGAAGGCGCGCCCAAGGCGGAAGTGATCCGGTTGTTGCACGAGCACCGGATCGAAAAGGTTCTGGTCGTGGACCATGAATTTCACCTCCGGGGCCTGATCACCGTCAAGGACATCCAGAAGGCCACGGATTACCCCCTGGCCTGCAAGGACAGCCAGGAACGCTTGCGGGTGGGAGCAGCTGTGGGTGTGGGTGCCGGGACCGAGGAACGGGTCGAAGCCTTGATCAGGGCCGGGGTGGATGTGATCGTGGTAGATACCGCTCATGGCCACTCTCAGGGAGTGATAGACCGGGTGTGCTGGATCAAGCAGCATTACTCCGAAGTGCAGGTGATTGGCGGTAACATCGCCACGGGCGAGGCCGCTATCGCTTTGCTTGAAGCAGGCGCCGATGCCGTCAAGGTGGGCATCGGGCCAGGTTCGATATGCACGACCAGGGTGGTGGCCGGGGTCGGCGTGCCACAGATCACCGCAGTCTCCAATGTCGCCCAGGCACTCAAGGACACCGACGTTCCCCTGATTGCCGATGGCGGCATCCGTTATTCCGGGGATGTGGTCAAGGCCCTGGCTGCAGGTGCACACAGTGTGATGCTGGGTAGTTTGTTCGCAGGAACCGAGGAGGCTCCGGGTGAAGTGGAGCTGTATCAGGGACGTTCCTACAAGACTTATCGTGGGATGGGCTCATTGGGGGCCATGGCACAGCAACAAGGTTCCAGTGACCGCTACTTCCAGGAAGAGACCGATACCATCGAAAAACTGGTACCGGAGGGCATCGAAGGAAGAGTTCCCTATAAAGGCAGCGTGGTGGCGATCATTCATCAGCTATTGGGTGGAGTCCGAGCCAGTATGGGTTACACCGGTTGCCGCACGATCAATGAACTGCACGACAAGGCCCGCTTCGTCCGCATAACCGGTGCCGGAGTGCGTGAAAGCCATGTCCATGATGTCACAATCATCAAGGAAGCCCCTAACTACCGAATGGACTGAACATGACGGATATCCATGCCCACAAGATACTGATCCTGGATTTTGGTTCCCAGTACACTCAGTTGATTGCCCGCCGCATCCGCGAAGTGGGTGTCTATTGCGAAATTCATCCGTTCGATTGGTCGGAAGACAGCATTCGCCGATTCAATCCCCGGGGTATCGTGTTGTCCGGTGGCCCCCGTACGGTGACAGAGGATTTCACTCCACGGGCACCACAAGTGGTATTTGAAATGGGTGTGCCTGTGCTGGGCATCTGTTACGGCATGCAGACTATGGCAGCGCAACTGGGTGGACAGGTGGAGACTTCTCTCAAACGCGAATTCGGTTATGCCCAGGTCAGGATCAAGGGGCATTCCAGGTTGCTCGAGGAGATCGAGGATCATACGACGCCCGATGGAGCCGCTCTGCTCGATGTATGGATGAGTCATGGCGACCGGGTCACCGAGCTGCCCCCTGGCTTCAGAGCGATTGCCTACACTGACGATGCGCCCATAGCAGGAATGGCTGATGAAGAGCGCCATTTCTATGGGCTGCAATTCCATCCCGAGGTGACCCATACCCGTCAGGGTGAGCGCATCCTTAAGCGCTTTGTGCGCTTGATCTGTGGCTGTGAGCAGGTATGGACGCCAGGGAACATCATTGAAGAAAGCATTCATACGATCCAAGAGCAGGTGGGGAGCGACAAAGTGCTATTGGGGTTGTCCGGAGGGGTGGACTCCTCCGTGGTCGCTGCCCTGCTACACAAGGCCATCGGTGATCAATTGACCTGTGTGTTCGTGGATACGGGTCTGTTGCGCCTGCACGAAGGAGACAATGTGATGGCGACCCTTGCCAAACACATGGGGGTGAAGGTGATCCGGGTGAATGCCGCTCAGCGCTATTTCGAGGCGCTCAAGGGCATATCCGATCCCGAGGAAAAAAGGCGTATCATCGGCCACCTGTTCATTGAGATTTTCGAAGAGGAAGCGGTCAAATTACAGGATGTCTCCTGGCTTGCCCAAGGCACCATCTATCCAGACGTGATCGAGTCGGCCGCAGCCAGAACCGCCAAGGCAAACCTGATCAAATCACATCACAATGTCGCGGCTCTTCCAGACACCATGAACCTGAAACTGGTCGAGCCTTTGCGAGAGCTGTTCAAGGACGAGGTGCGCAAGATAGGACTGGAGTTGGGACTACCCTATGAAATGGTCTATCGCCACCCTTTTCCAGGTCCCGGCCTTGGTGTACGGATATTGGGAGAAGTGCGGCCTGAATATGCCGACATTCTGCGCCTGGCCGATGACATTTTCATCTCTGAGCTCCGCAAGCACAATCTCTATGATCAGATCAGCCAGGCATTTGCGGTCTTTCTGCCGGTCAAATCCGTCGGTGTGATGGGAGACGAACGCAGCTACGAATATGTCATCGCCCTGCGGGCGGTCGAGACTACCGATTTCATGACCGCCCGTTGGTTTCAGCTTCCCTATGATTTTCTTGACACCGTGTCGCGGCGTATCATCAATGAGGTCAGGGGCATATCCCGGGTTGTCTACGACGTTTCCGGCAAGCCCCCGGCGACCATCGAATGGGAGTAAGTCCCCGCGATGAAATGTGGATGCGCCAAGCTTTGGAATTGGCCGAACAGGCCAAATCAGAAGGCGAAGTGCCCATCGGAGCGATCCTGGTCCACAGGGATCAGGTCGTTGGTGCTGGTTACAATCGCCCCATATCGTCCTGTGATCCCACTTCCCATGCCGAACTCGAGGCCCTTAGAGCGGCAGGGCAGACACTCCGTAACTATCGGTTACCGGAAACCGTCCTGTATGTGACCCTGGAGCCGTGCGTGATGTGTATGGGAGCCATTGTCCATGCCAGGGTCAGGCGATTGGTGTATGGGGCTTCCGACCCAAAGAGAGGCGCTGCTGGCAGTGTGGAGGCACTTCATCGGGCAGATTTCCTCAACCATCGGGTGGAGGTGGTGGGAGGGGTGTTAGCTGATGAAAGCAGGGAGATGCTACTGGAATTCTTTGCCCAACGAAGATAAGTGATGCGCCTATGGGCGCATCCATTGGGTTATAGCGCCGCAGGAGTGGTCTCAGGCATTTTGGCTTTTGGCCGGCCCGGTATGGTGGTCCGATTAGGCATCTGTTTTTTCCGGGAGATGGGTCCATCGGTGAGCCGAACCAACAGATCGTAATAATTGCGAACGTTTTCCACATACCGCACTGGTTCATGGCCTAGGGCATATCCATGTTTGACCTTACTGTACCATTTCTTTTGCGTCAGAAGTGGGAGGTGTTTTTTTACATCTATCCAGCGGTCAGGGTTGCCACCGGTCGATTGGGTCAGGACACGGGCATCTTCCAGATGTCCAAAACCAATGTTGTAGGCGGCCAGAGTGAGCCAGGTTCGGTCAGGTTCGGCAATACGTGCAGGGATCCTGGCTTTGATCTGGGCTAGGTAACGTGCTGCGCCTGGAATGGACTGTTTGGGGTCAAGCCTGTTTTTGGTGCGGATATGTTTTGCTGTTTGAAGGGTCAGCATCATGATGCCACGAACTCCGGTAGGAGATTTTGCGTTGTTGTTCCAGTGGGACTCCTGATAAGCGATGGCAGCTAGCAAACGCCAGTCCCAGCCAAATTGACGCGCTGCTTGTTCAAAATACGCTCGATATTTAGGCAGGCGTTCTTTGACATGTCTGTGGAATGTGAAGATGTCCACATAGCCCAGAGCATCCACATGACCATAATACTGATCCAGGAGCTGATCCAAGATCCGGTTTTGGCGAATATGTTGGAAAAACTTCTCCGCTTCCTTGTACAAGGTTGCGTCATGATTCTTGGAAAACGCCCAGGCCAGGGGTTCAGGTTCGGTCAAATCGAAGGCGATCTTGAGCCTCGGATAGAAACGCCTGAGGGTGGCGAACTGATTGGAATCGGTCACCGTGTAATTGCTTTGCTTTGCCTCGATACGTTGCAACAGAGTTTCGATATCCAGGTCGAGGGCTTGCCATTCCAATTTTGGGTATCGCTTCTTCAGGACTTCAAGGGTTCGCTGATGGCTGGAACCGGCCATGACTTCCAGTCGGCCGGCCTGCAGATCCTGAACCGATCGCGGTCTGCGGGTACCGCCAAGATAAATGACCTGTTCGGTGATCATTTGATAAGGTGTGGAAAATCGCAGATATTGTTTACGAACATCGGTGATGGTCAATCCTGCCGCTGCCATATCGGCTTCCCCCTTCACTAT
>JALVSV010000498.1:6248-23367 GCA_027024125.1 Methylothermaceae bacterium
CCCCCTTCAGTATCCGGGGCAGCAAATCCGTGATGGAATCGACAGCGATGAATACCGGTTTTACCTTCAACCAGTGGGCGAACCGGGTGGCAAGTTCGTATTCGAAACCAGCAAAACCTTCGGGGGTGGGATAATAAGTGGATGCTCCGTAGAGGGTAAGGATCTGAAGTGTGCCCGAATCTTTGACCTGTTGCAGATGAGAAGGCTGCCACCGCTGATTGATCCAGGAAGAGACGGCAGCGATGATTACGATACCTACGACAATCCCTGTGACGGCCAGGATGGCGCGATATGTTAATTGTTTTAACACTTCTTGGTTGATGTTTTGGCAGGGTTTATTTGCTGTGGCGTAGCTGCGTGATGATTTCTTTGGTTTCGGGACGGGTACCACGCCACAGGAGATACGCCTCGGCTGCTTGTTCCACCAGCATTCCGAGACCGTCGGTACTGAGTTTGGCACCCTGAGCCTCGCCCCAACGTACGAAAGGTGTCGGTTGATCACCATACATGAGGTCGTAACAGCAACCTCCGGCAGCCACCAGACCTTCGGGCAGTGGCGGTGTCTCCCCCTTGAGACCTGCAGCAGTGGCATTGATGATGAGATCGAACTGACTACCTGCCAGATTGATGAAATTCGTCGTGGACAATCTGCCCAGATGGCCGAACCTTTGGGCCAGTTCCTCTGCACGGGAAAGGGTGCGGTTGGCAATGACAATCTGGCTGGGCTGCTGCATCAATATGGGGCCTAGAATTCCACGCACCGCCCCTCCGGCGCCTAGAATCAGGATGCGGCGTTGTTTCAGTGTCAGGCCTAAATTGGTGGTCAGATCGCGGAGGAGACCGACGCCGTCCGTATTGTCCCCGAACAGTTGGGTTTCACGCCACATAAGGGTGTTGACGGCACCGCTCAATTCGGCTCTTGAACTGAGCTGGTCAGCCAGTCGAAAGGCAAGTTCTTTCAGAGGGACGGTACAGTTCAGTCCTTTTCCCCCACCGGCCTGGAAGCTGCGTACAGCGACGACGAAACAGTCCGGTGGAACGTCCTGTGCAGTATAGATGATTTCATCACCCAGCTGACGGGCAAACATCTGGTGGATGCGGGGGGATTTACTGTGGGCGATTGGGTGGCCGAAGACGGCATAATGATCCGGGGTCGTCATTATATGGGTATCCGTTTGCGGCGACCATGATAGACTGAATAGACGATCAGAATGATTGCCAGAAGGACAACGAGGGGAAGGAATTGTTCCATATAGGCGATGATCATGGCACTGACGCCCAAGAAAATTCCTACCAGGCTGAAGCGCCAGCCGATGCGTATGCCATCGAGAAAAGTCGCCAGTCCCAGAATGAGCAGCATGACCAACGCGGTACCGTCCTCATCGATAAGCTGCTCATAACGCAACACGAATACGCCAATGACAGTACACAGCACCCCACCCCAGTGCAATAATTGGATTTTCAACAATTGCCTAAAGGTAAAGCCTCTTACCTCCCCAGCTCTTCGTGCCTGTGCTCCACCGGAAAGCATGGCACCGATGCCAAAGAGCGGGATCATCGCCAGCCAATACAGATAGGCATCCTGGGGGGTCAGGGCGCTGACGATCGCCCCGCCGATGGAAAGGATAAGCAGGGTGATCAGGACCGCCTCATCCAGCCAGTTGATGATCGCCCTGGCTTCGCTTTCCTGGGTCAGTTGGTTGGTCGTTTCTTCATTGTCACGCATGTCATTCCCATAGTTTCGTTGCCAAAGGGTCTGCCTTAAGCCATTGGGCCACCTGTTTGGCATAGTAGGTCAAAATACCATCAGCGCCGGCGCGTTTGAAGGCCAGAAGCGCTTCCAAAACGGTTTTCTTTTCATCCAGCCAGCCATTTTGGGCCGCTGCCTTTAACATGGCATATTCGCCGCTGACCTGGTAGGCAAACGTAGGTACGCCAAAGTGGCTTTTCACCCGATAGATGACATCCAGGTAAGGCAAGCCGGGTTTAACCATTACCATGTCGGCCCCCTCTTCCAGATCCAAGCCTACTTCCCTCAGCGCCTCATCACTGTTTCCAGGGTCCATTTGGTAACTGAACTTGTTACCACTCCCCAAATTGGCAGCGGATCCGACGGCGTCACGGAAGGGGCCGTAGAAATTGGAGGCGTATTTGGCGGCATAGGCCAGGATACGGGTATGGATGAAACCATTTTCCTCCAGAGCGGCACGGATGGCGCCGATACGCCCATCCATCATGTCAGAGGGCGCAACGATATCGGCACCTGCCTGTGCGTGGGAAAGAGCTTGCTTGACCAGTACCGCCACGGTTTCATCATTGAGCACATATCCGCTTTCATCAATCAGTCCGTCCTGGCCGTGGGATGTATAGGGATCCAAAGCCACGTCGGTAATGACTCCGAGTGCTGGAAATTCATCCTTTAACCTTCGAACAGCCTGCTGCACCAAGCCCTCTGGATCATAGGCTTCCCTGGCGTCTGCGCTTTTCTTGGCTGCTGGAACGACAGGGAAAATGGCCAGAGCAGGTACGCCCAGGTCCACCAGAGACTCCGCTTCACCCAGCAGAAAATCCAAGCTCATCCTTTCGATTCCGGGCATTGAGGGGATGTGTTCCCTCATCCGGCTCCCTTCCAGGATGAAAACCGGCCAGATCAGGTCGTTGACCGTGAGAATGTGTTCCCGCATCAGGCGGCGGCTGAAAGAATCACGGCGCATTCTCCGGGCACGAAACCGGGGGAAACTTCCGCTATGCTTGTAGCTGTCCATGGTCGTCTGAAATTTCTCTATGATTACGATCTGGTTATATTCAACCGGTTGGTACTAGTTTATCTGAGACCCCGGCGTTATGATAAACAATAATATGAAACTGCGAGATTCTTAAGGAATATTAAATGCAAAGATCTAGGTTATGGCGTTGGCCCAAACTGGGGTGGCTGATTTTTGGCTGGTGCTTGGTGGTCTTGCCACTTCATGCAGACGGCTTGGTACCACCACAACAGTTGATCAAAGAGACTTCGAACAAGATTCTGATAGAGCTGCGCAACATCGATTACAAAGTCGATTTTTCCAGAGCAGTAGAAATCGTAAACAAGCATATCGAACCCCATGTGGACTTCGATCGCTTTGCTGCCCTGGTATTGGGAAAATACTGGCGGAACGCGACACCACAGCAGCGGGAACGATTCAAGAAAGAATTCAAGACCATGCTGATTCGCACCTATGCCACGGCCTATGGTGAATATGCTGAATGGGAGATTCGTTTCAAACCGGTGCACAACTGGAAGCCCGACACCAAAAAAGTCGTGGTCAGGACTGAATTCGTCCAGCCGGGAAAGGAACCGGCATCGGTCGACTTTCGCATGATTCGACATGGAGACGAATGGAAGGTCTATGATGTCATTATCGAAGGGGTGGATCTGGTCAAGAATTACCGAACCACGTTTGGCGAAGAGATCGCAAAAACAGGCTCATTGGATTCACTGATCGATCGCCTGGCCGAACTCAACCGCAAGGCATTCGAGGATGGTGCCAAGGCTTCGTCAGTCTTGCCCCAGCCAATTCCGCGGGCGTAAATATTGGTATAACTCCGCTTCAGGCGAATTTTTCCGGGGTTTCCAGTCATAGCCCCATTTGGCGATGGGAGGAAGTGACATCAAGATGGATTCGGTGCGGCCGCCCGACTGCAGTCCGAACAATGTCCCCCGGTCATAGATCAAATTAAACTCCACATATCGTCCGCGTCGATGGGCCTGGAAGTCCCGCTCCCTTTCCCCGAAGGGTAGATCTTTGCGTTTTTCCAAGATGGGCAGATAGGCCGGGATATAGTGATCTCCCACTGAGCGCATGAATTCGAAACTCTGCTCGAAACCCCACTCGTTGAGATCATCGAAGAACAAACCGCCGACACCTCGCGTCTCTGCCCGATGTTTGAGAAAGAAATAGTCATCACACCATTGCTTGAAGCGGGGATAAACATCACTTCCGAATGGCTCGCAGGCCTTGCGGGCGGTTTGGTGCCAGTGGACGACATCTTCCAGGAAGGGGTAGTAAGGCGTCAGATCGAAACCTCCACCGAACCACCATACCGGCTCCGCTCCTTCCTTCTCGGCCAGAAAAAAACGCACATTGGCATGTGAAGTAGGGGCATAAGGATTACGTGGATGGAGGACCAAAGACACGCCGACCGCCTGAAAACGCCGTCCTGCCAGTTCCGGTCTGTGGGCTGTGGCGGCTGCTGGCAGCTGGCTTCCCAGGACATGGGAGAAATTGACTCCTCCTTTTTCAAAAGTCTCCCCATCGGCGATCACCCGGGTACGGCCGCCGCCACGTCCCCGATCATAATCCCAGCGGTCTTCCTGAAAATGGGCCAGTGGCTCCAGAGTTTCCAGAGACGAGCAGATTTCATCCTGCAAAGTGAGCAGATAGCTTTTTACCCTTCCCAGATCGATTTCGCCCATGAAAAGTCTTCCGTATCAAAATGATTCAATAGTACCATAGCCTACTTGTCGTAGAGCCCACAGGGTTACGTCATCTATTCTGGCCGAGGCCAGGTGGTCGGATTCGAAAAACACCGTGAATCCCTTTCTTGCTGTTCAGTCCTGCTGCGCAAGAAAGTCCTGCCCAAACTTCCGGGTTTGGGCGCTCGTCCCTGCAGGCTCCGCGCTGGCCACCCTGCCGGCGAGGCTTTCGAATCAGACCACCTGCCTCTTCAATCAATCCTTTGCATGTTTTAATGACGTGGTCAGGGCCCATGAAACCCAAGCAAGATCACCTGTTCAGTGATTCTGGTAGTCAGATAGAACCCTTCCGTTTCGATGCCAGGGTAGCGGAAGTGTTCCAGGATATGATCGAACGTTCAGTGCCGGGATACCGCACTGTTGTCAGTGCCATTGGCCTGCTGGCAGGCGAGCTGGCTCAACCGAACAGTCGTTGTTATGACCTCGGTTGTTCTTTGGGGGCGGCCAGTGTCGCCATGGCGCAATGCATCGATGCCCAGGGGTGCGAGATCATTGCAGTGGATAACGCCTGGCCCATGATGGGCAGGTTTGGCCAATATTTGGCGAGCGAGCCTCCGCCGGTACCTATTCGTCTGATATGCGCAGATATTGCCGATATCAACATCCATAATGCTTCCATGGTGGTGCTGAATTTTACCCTGCAGTTCATCCCTGTCGCCCAAAGGTTGCCATTGTTGGAAAAAATCTATCATGGACTGCGGCTAGGTGGCGCTCTGGTCTTGTCGGAAAAGATTGCCGTGGCAGATGGTCGTCAGCAGTCGCTGTTCACTGAATTACACCATGTTTTCAAACGCGCCCAGGGTTACAGTGAACTTGAGATCAGCCGTAAGCGGGCGGCATTGGAGAACGTGTTGATCCCAGAGAGTATCCCTGCCCATATGGATAGATTGAAGGTGGCAGGCTTCAGCAGCGCCGAGATCTGGTTTCAGTATTTCAACTTCATTTCCCTGATTGCTTTGAAGTAAGCCGATTCGACAATAGCTTCAAGAATGGCTACAGTGGAATCAAGCTGTGCTCACTTCCTGTTTTCTCAGCAGGGACAGATGAAACTTGCAAAGGCATTTGAGATATGGCCGAAACCCTCAGCGATCTCTACCAAAAGCTGGTCGAACTGCAGCAGGATATTCTCAGGGAAGTCCAACAGGCTCAGCAGCGGTTTTCCTATCGGCTCGAGCACAACAGGATCATTTTCGATCCTGAATTGATCCGCGAGTACAAGGCGGGTTGGGCTCATCTGCTTCGCTATGTGTTCGGTGCTCATCCCAAGCATGTCCTGACGGCACCTGTGATCTATTCCTGTATCGTTCCGGCCGTATTGCTCGATCTGTGGGTGAGCGCCTATCATGCCATCTGTTTTCGTGTTTGGGGGATTCCCAGGGTCAGGCGCAGCGACTATATTGTCATTGATCGGCATTATCTGCCTTATTTGAACTTGCTGGAAAAGCTCAATTGTATCTACTGCGGTTATTTCAATGGGTTGATTGCCTATGTACGCGAAGTCGCCAGCAGGACTGAGCAATACTGGTGCCCGATCAAGCACGCCAGACAACCCCGGTCCATTCACAATCGGTATCCTCTTTTCGTGGATTATGGCGATGCCGAGGGATACCGCAGGCAGCTAAAGTATCTGCGCCATCATTTCGACCCATCCCCTCTGCTCTGAGAGTCACACTTGCCGGAACCTTCCTGTACATGCTCGATCCTGCCGCTTTCTATTACTCTATGTTCAAGGCTCCCCCCGCGGGTCTGGAAAGATGGCTGAATGATCTGCCACAGCAACTCCAGGCGGTTTATTCCACACACGGTGAGGTGAATGCTTGGTGCCGTCTCTTGGCTTCCCTGCCAGACATCCGGCCCTCTGAACTGAATTTCAATTTTCCCCAGATCAAAATCGGCCGGCCAGAGGAGTGTGATGAAGCCAACCGAAGGCAACTGGAGTCCTGTCTAAGGCGATTACACCCCTGGCGCAAAGGGCCGTTTGAGGTGTTCGGTATCTGGATCGACAGCGAGTGGCGCTGCGATCTGAAGTGGCAGCGATTGGCCGAGGAACTGACTCCCCTGCATGAGCGGCTGGTTCTGGACGTGGGGGCAGGCAATGGCTATTATGGATGGCGGATGCTCGGGGCAGGTGCGGCCAGAGTGATCGGCATCGACCCGACCTTGCGCTATGTTTTCCAGTTCCATGCCATCAAGCGTCTGGCGGGCGACCATCCTCTCGATCTGCTTCCTCTGGCTCTGGAAGATCTTCCTTCCGGGTTGCAGGCCTTCGATACCGTCTTTTCCATGGGGGTGTTGTATCATCGCCGTTCCCCCTTCGATCATTTGTATGCCCTCAAGGAGTGTTTGCGTCCTGGAGGGGAGTTGGTGCTCGAAACCCTGGTGATCGAAGGCAAGGAGGGCGAGGTGCTGGTGCCTGAAGGCCGCTATGCCCAGATGCGCAACGTGTGGTTCATCCCTTCCCCCTCCACTCTGGAAGTCTGGTTGAAACGGGCGGGTTACCGCCATATCCGCTGTATCGACATCAGTGTCACCATGGTTGAGGAACGACGCTCGACCGGCGGGATGGCGTTTCAATCGGTGGCGGATTTTCTCGATCCTTATAATCACACACTCACCGTGGAAGGACTTCCGGCGCCACGGCGGGCGATCTTTCTGGCGGAGAAACCATGAATTATCTTGAGCGGCGATATGTTCTAGACGACGACCGGTGTTTCACTTCCATTTGGGCCATTCCCGATGCCTATAACCGGAAGGATGCGATCATCCTGGCCCATGGGGCGGGTAGTGACATGCACCACCCATTCATATCTTATGTTCACCAGCATTTGGCAGAGTGTGGTTTGCTTTCGGTCAAGTTCAACTTTCCCTACAAGGATCGGGGACGCAAGGCCCCCGATCGAATGCCTGTGCTCCTGGCCACCTGGAGCAGGATTGTCACTGCGGTGAGAGAAGACCTGGAGTTTTCCCCCCAGCGGTTGTTCCTCTCCGGGAAAAGCATGGGAGGAAGGGCAGCTTCCATGCTCGCCGCTGAAAATGTATCTTGTGATGGTTTGATCTTTCTCGGCTATCCCCTACATCCTCCGGGCAAACCCGACAAGATGCGCAGCGAACACCTCGGTGCAATCGTTTGCCCGATGCTGTTCATCCAGGGCACCCGTGACAGGTTATGCGATCTGGATAGATTACGGATCGCACTGGATCGTCTCAAGGTGCCGGTCTCCCTGCATGTGATCGAAGGCGGCGATCATTCGTTCAAGGTGCCCAAGCGGTTGGGACGCAGTGAAGAGGAAGTCTGGCAGGAAATCGTCGAGGTGATTTGTAACTGGGTGAATGAATCCAAAGATCAGTCGGGTTGATCCATCTGATTTCAGTCGAACAACCGGCAGGTTGATTTGCCACTGCGTTCCCACCAGTCCGCAATCACCGCACATTCCAGTCCGAAGGGAAGATAGCCGGCATAACCCAGGACAGGCATCTCGAAGATCTTGAAGCGGGATACCCATGGCACGGTGTACACCCATTTGGGGTCGCTCCAGTCATTCCACATTTCCCAGAAGAAGCCGCATATCAGCGCCGCCAGCATGGGCAGTGCCACAGCATCCCATCGTCCCAGGCGCAGATGGCGGAAATAACCGGGTTCACCGAGCAGCGCCTGTAAGGACACGAACAGCAGCAAGGGTGCCACCCATAGAAGCGCAAAGAACCACTGGGGCCAGATCCCCACGCCAATCAGACCGGTGCAACCGAGGGTCAATCCCACCCAGGCCCAGATCCTGGGATGGCGAATGGTCAAGGCCGGTATTCCCTCGGCTGGTCCGAAGAAACCGCGCAGGAGAATCAGTGTACTGATCACGGCTGGCAGAACAGTACTGAATGGCAGAGTGGCGCGCCAGAAGTAGGTCCAGGGCGTCAACTCCTCCACTCCCAGATAGTGCCAATTTTGTACGAAGCGGTTGAGATATTCGAAATACCACCAGAACAAGGCACTGAGTGGAAACAGCCCCAGTAGAAATCGGGGATGATGGGTCAGTAGGCTCCAACTTCGGTAACGGACGCACAGGGCATTGGAAACCCCAATATATCCGAGCCAAAGCAAAAAGAAGCTGTGTCCCTGAGCCAGCTCCAGCCAGTTGGGCTTGATCCAGGCCAGATACCAGGCCAGCAGCAGCCATACCAGGGACAACCAGCCCCATTGGGGAAAGTCCGCTCCCATACAGGTAACAGGGCTGCAACGCCATAGCACCCACCCCATGAATGCAAACAGGGGGATTTCCAGCAGCAGGTACAACAGGAAAACCGGCCAGGAAAAGTCAGTGGTTGCAGAGACAATCGGCTGAGGAGGGAAGTGCAGATAGTTTGCAAGCGGTTTGCCTGCCCACCATGTTCCAAGAAGTGGAAGCACCAGTAGCAGAATCGTCAAGAGCACCAGTAAAGACAAGCCTCGCAAGGTCACTCCTATCACGGCCAATGTTTGGATTTATGACTGCGTTCACAGTAATGCAGAGTCACCCATATTACCCTTATCACATGGAGTAGTCCCCGCTAAAATCGTCTAGGCTTTAAGACAAAATACCGGTAAGCAAGTAACATGATGACACGAAAAAGCGGGTTCACGCTGATAGAACTGGTTGTCACGGTGGCATTGGCTGCCATCGTACTGACTGTGGGGGTGCCAGCATTTGGAACATTCATTAAAAACAACCGTTTGATTACATCAACCAATGCTTTGGTAGGCGCATTAAATCTGGCAAGAAGTGAGGCTATCAAAAGAAATGTCAGAGTTTCGGTATGTAAATCTTCAGATGGGGCAGCCTGCACTGGTACAGGCAACTGGGAGCAAGGCTGGCTGGTATTTGTTGATTCAGATAACGATGCTACTTATGACAACGGGACCGAAACTTTGCTTCGAGTGCAGGATAACATCAAAGGGAATGTAACCATGGCTGGAAATGCCAATGTCAGCACATATGTTTCATACGTGTCGAGTGGCCGAAGCCAGCTCATCGATGGGGCTTTCCAGGCAGGGACCATCAAAATTTGTGATGACCGTACAGGGAATGTGGGAAGACAAATCGTGATCAGTAACACGGGCCGTATGCATTTAGATTCACAAATTTCTTGTCCATGAGCAAAATGATCGCACGAACTGACGGCTTCACTCTTATCGAAGTTCTCATCGCAATCCTGATACTTGCCCTAGGCTTTTTGGGTCTTGCTGGATTGCAAACCTATGGGTTACGCAACAATCACAGTGCCAATCTCCGTACTCAGGCTACCTTGCTGGCTTATGATCTGACTGACCGTATCCGGGCCAATCGGATTGGGTTTGAAAACGGTTTCTATAACAAACCTACTGCTACAGATCATAATTGTGTCTGGAAAGGTAATGCACCGAATGCTTGTACACCCCAGCAGATGGCTGAACATGATCTCTGGGAATGGGACACGACCGTCACCCAATCACTATCCCAAGGTGTTGGAGTGGTTTGCCTGGACAGTACGCCTGATGACGGTGGTGATATGGATGATGATGGCTCCGTAGATGTGAACGATGACAATGAGAATAAATGTGACAATACAGGCAATGTATACGCGATAAAGCTTTGGTGGACAGATGAGTTTGATGACGACGGGAACCCCCTCATCAAACGTTTTGTGACGGTGTTTCAACCATGAAAATGAAAGGCGGAAAGGGTTTTTCCCTGGTCGAAATCATGGTTTCCCTGGTGGCAGGTTTAATCCTCAGTGCCGGAGTCATCCAGATTTATGCTTCAAATAAGCAGACCTACCGGGTTGCTGAGGCCAATGCCCGGGTTCAGGAAAATGCCAGGTTTGCCATTGATGTATTGTCACGTGACCTTCGAATGGCTGGATATCAAGGATGTGCCGGATCGGCCAGGATCCTTGTAAACACGCTTAATGATACTTCCTCTTTCCTCTATGACTTTGGAACCGCTGTACAAGGATTTGAGGCCACAAGTGATAGTGCCTGGACACCTGCGGTGGATAACAGTATCACTAACCCCTTGGGAGGGCGGGATATCGTTGTTGTCCGGGGCGTATTTGATGGTAGTAAGGCAATTACCGGACAACCAAATAATGCCGGCGACTGTAATAATTCCAGTTCCTATACCGCCGATCTTAAGGTCGATGACACCTCAGGACTGGCAAGCGGAGATATCGTTATTGCAGGGAATTGTACTCGTGCCTCTATTTTTCAAATCACCAATGTAAATACCAATAATAACGTGGTTCACAATACCGGGAATTCTGTGAGCCCGGGTAATTCCACCAAAGATTTACAGGCTTGTTATGCCGGGAACGGAGAATTGACCCGTATTTCAACGGTGTCCTTCTATGTTCGCAACAATGCTTCTGGTATTCCTTCCCTCTATCGCAAAGATGGTTCCTCTGCAGCAGAGGAACTCGTTGAAGGCGTAGAGGATATGCAGGTTCTGTATGGAGTGGATACCGATGGGGACGGTTTGGCCAACCAGTTCGTTCGAGCGAATGATGTAACCAACTGGGATTCGGTAGTCAGTATCCGTGCCAGTCTGCTGCTGCGATCACTGGAGGATAGTATCACTACGACCCCCCAGACCTACGTGTTCAATGGATCGACTGTGACCCCTGCCGATAGCCGACTTAGACGCGTATTTACCACCACGATCAGTATCCGCAATCGGTTACCTTGAGGTAGGTTTGTTATGGATTATAAGAGTTTGCCTATAGAGCAGCGTGGAGCTGTACTGGTTGTCAGTTTGCTGATGCTGTTGGTGATGACTTTGATTGGAGTCACTGCTATGCAGAGCAATATCATGGAGGAGAAAATGGCAGGGAATTTTCGTGATGTCAATCTGGCTTTTCAGTCGGCCGAAACCGCATTGAGAGATGCCGAATCTGATCTGACAAGTCGGGTCACGGGCCTGACAAACTTTTCTGCCGACTGCATCAATGGGCTCTGTGATGCCACTGGGGGCCTGTTGGAGGTATGGAAGGACGATCCTAACGATGATAGTGATGACACAAGGGCTGCTAACGGAGTTGATCTTAGCACGTATACGGATACTCCCTTGCTGCCTCTAGTGGCACAACAACCTCAATACTGGATCGAAGGGTATAAGGTCAGGCCGCCAGGCAGCGCCTCCTGGAAATATCAGTATCGAATAACAGCTATTGGTTATGGAGGGAATACCAATACTCAGGTGATTTTACAGACGGTTTACGCCCCATGATGGAGATATAGATTATGAAGTTCAGGATCTGCGGCCATACAGTATTGGGGATATGTATTGCTTTGGCAAGTGTCCCCGGGCAATCTGAACAATTGGATCTTTCCAATGTTCCATTGTTTACAACAAGTTCTGCCAAGGCGAATGTTCTCGTCATTCTGGATAATTCAAACAGTATGGATGAGGCTGCAAACGGTGCCGCAGTCGGAAGCGACAGTCCTGACAGTAAATCTGAAATTGCCCGTAAGGTAGTGCGAAGCAAGGACACCGCCAGATCAGTCAATCCAGATGATCCAGATGATCCAGAGGGATTAATTGACCGCTATCTTGGTAAAATCAATCTGGGGTTGATGGCGTATCAACAATCTTCGGTAGCTTCTCGTCAGCTGCACGATGCTCGCTACGATGTCAGTTTTGATCCTGACAATTACGATCCAGAGTATTCCGGGCCAAGAGATTCCACCACTAAGAAATATGTTGCTGTTAATGGCCCGGCTCCCGGGCGTAACGTTTATTATAATGTTGCCCTGCCTTTTTATTCCTCATCAAATGAGGGTAGTGCTTATTGTTACTCTTCCACGGCTGATTTTGATAACGGAAGTGAAACCTTCCCCGATGGGCCTTGGGATTCATATGATTGTTATTCTGGAAAAACCACTGATACGGATGATACATCGGGGTTGACTGGATACTTTGGTACCTATACATTCTGGCCTACAGATAGCGACTTGGCTCAAAATATATTGGATTTTGGCACCTTCTTAACCTGGGATTATATCGGACCCACTTGGTTTGCAAATGATTCCCCCGGGCGTGGTTATCTTCATGTTCCCATAGCCGAACTGGATACCACACAGGCGGACAAGCTGGATAAAAAACTGGCACCATCGCAGTTTAGCAGCAACAAACCCACAGACCCGGACTATCCTCTGCAAAATGCTGGCCTCACTCCAATTGAAGGGACCCTTCTGACGGCTAAAGATTATTTTGAAGGCAATCTTACAGATACGGATGAAGGCGGGTCGCAACCTGCTCCGCCAAACTCTTGTGGCAAAAATTTTATTGCTTTATTGACCGATGGGCTTCCATCTACGAATAAGGATGGTGATCCAATAAATGATCCCACCGTTGCCATTTCTGATGCAGCTGATGCGGCATCCGCGCTTTTGTCCAGCGGGATAGAGACCTACGTCATTGGTTTTGCCCTGCCTTATGGCACCGATCCGACAACCCTTGACATAATTGCTTCCGCAGGGGGGACTAACAACGCTTATTATGCTGATAATCTGACCAGTCTGCATACGGCTTTCGATACCATTTTCACCGACATACTGGACAAGGTTGGATCAGCGGCGGCAGCTGCAACCAATTCCACCTCGCTGATTTCAGAAAGTGTGGTTTATCAGGCTCGCTTTAACAGTGGCGATTGGTCCGGTCAGCTGCTTGCCAAGGATATCAGCCTGTCAGGAGTCATCAGTACTCTTCCGAACTGGGATGCGGGTGATGTGATTGATACCCAATCGCCATCCAGCCGGAAGATTGTCACCTTCAGCCGGGATACCAATGATGGTATTCCTTTTACCTGGTCGGCCATTTCAGGCCTGACCGATACCACCCAAAAAGATTTCCTCGATAAGGATGCCCTGGGAACCGTCGATAGTCGGGGTAGTGACAGGGTGAGTTACCTGCGTGGATCTTCCGTTTCTGATTTCAGAACAAGAAGCAGCCGATTAGGGGATATTGTTCATTCCACCCCTTTCTTTGTAGGCCCACCGGGAGCAGGTTACCGAGACTCTGGTTATGCTTCTTTTGTATCCTCCCATGCATCGCGGGACCCCATTATTTATGTGGGTGCCAATGATGGAATGTTGCATGGATTCAGTGCGGAAACCGGTGAGGAGGTCATGGCCTATGTACCTGGTGTGCTCTACCCGTATTTGAGTCAGCTCACCCATGCCAACTATGGCAATGATTCCGTCTCGCCTTCGGTCCCTCACAGATATTTCGTCGATGGTTCACCCATGGTGGCAGATGCCAAGCTGGATGGGAACTGGAAGACAGTATTGGCCGGAGGTCTGAATGGTGGTGGGCAGGGATATTATGCTCTTGATGTAACTGATCCTGCCTCATTTTCCGAAAGCAATGCCGCAAGTATGGTGCTTTGGGAATTTACCGATTTGAATGATGCCGATCTGGGATATACCTATAATCAACCCCCCCTGGATTTCCTCACTCAACAGTCGGCCCAGATTGCCAAAATGAATAATGGAAAATGGGCTCTGATTGTTGGCAATGGTTACAACAATACCGAGGATGATGATATCAAAGGCGGGTGTAGCGACACTGATCCTGATACGCCCTGCCCGGTGAGCACCACCGGCCACGGTGTGTTGTTTATCCTATTTCTGGAAAAAGGTATGGACGGAAACTGGATCCATACCGCCGATGCCACCACAGATTATGTCAAGATTGATACCGGCGTCGGGACGACCTCATCTCCAAACGGACTGGCGACGCCCTTACCACAGGATATCGATGGAGACGGCGATATCGATATCGCCTATGCTGGTGATCTGAAGGGAAATCTATGGAAGTTTGATTTGACCGACAATGATCCTTCCAGTTGGTCGGTGGGTAAATTGTTCACTGCCGTGGATTCCAGTAACAACCCCCAACCGATCACCACGGCTCCATTGGCGGTTCCTCACCCCAATGGTGGATTTATGGTCGGCTTTGGTACAGGAAAATACCTGGAACATAGTGATCTGACCACGACGGCCACCCAGACATTGTATGGGATATGGGATAACCAACTTGATGGGGGTGTCAGCACTATAACGGGGGGGCGTAGCAACCTGGTCGAACAGGAAGTGATTGCCGAGGTTGAAGTCAATGACACCGCCTATCGGATCAGTACCAATAATTCTGTGGATTATTCAGGACATACTAGAGGCTGGTTTATGGATCTGCCAACGAGCGGTGAACGGGTAGCATATAATCCGATAGCTCGAGACCAACGTTTTGTTTTTGTCACTTTGATTCCAGATTCTTCCGACCCCTGTTCTGCTGGTGGAAGTGGATGGATTATGGAACTGGATTATCTGGATGGCTCAAGATTGTCTATACCACCTTTCGATGTGACGGGTGACGGAAAGATCAATGAGGATGATAAAATTGCCTATGATGAAAATGATGATGATATTGATGAACATATCTCTCCCACTGGTAAGAAGCCAGATATTGGAATTCCCACGACTCCTACGGTAATGGATAAAGATAGAGATAGTGAAATGAAAATTATCAGTGGAAGCTCAGGTGCCATCGGTACTTTACTTGAAGGAAAGTCTGTAAAATCGGGTCGGCTGTCCTGGCGGCAGATATTCGGAGAATGAACATATTAAGTGATTTCCGAATTGAAAAATTCAAATAATGCCAGTAGGAGCTTAGTGCACTTGAGGATCTGCCTGAATATCCATGTAGGCATATGGCTACGTTTGGGTATCGAGGGTTGTCCTGCATAAGCGCTAAACCAGAGATATAAAACACCTAACGCACAAGTCAAATGGATAGTTCTTATGAAAAATGAACGCGGTTTTACCCTGACAGAGGTGGTGATTACGGTAGCAATTGTTGCAATTCTTGCATCCATTGCTTATCCCACCTATACCGAACAGATGCGCAAGACCCGGCGTTCCGATGCCAAGGCCGCCTTGATGAAGACTGCCCAAATACTGGAAAGGTGTTACACCGAGTATAATGCTTATAACGATACCAACTGCCCGGTTCTTGCCGATGCAACGACCTTGGCCAGTGATTACACCAGCTCGGAGCAAAACTATTATACGATCTCAGTCTCTGGCCTGACGGCTACGGCATTTACCCTGCAGGCTGCCCCTACAGGGCTACAGGCATCCGACAAATGTGGCACTTTCACCTACGACCATGTCGGCAGCAAAGGCATTGCCGATGCTGCCAGTGGAGTGACGAAGGACCAATGCTGGTGATCATCCCTGAATGATCCAGTGGCCTATTGCCATCCCCAGGGCACCTGCGAACAAAGTCAGTCCGAATCCCAATCCCACATAACGCGCCATCGCTCCCCCTGCGATAGCCGCTGTCATTCCCCACTTCACGAAGGTGTTGACCACTGCGGCAATGATCACTCCTATGGTAGCGGCCTGGAGCATCTCAGGATTTTCTGCCAGACGGCTCAGTGACAAGGTGATGGCGTCGACGTCGGTGATTCCGGATACCGCGGCGGTCAGATAGATGCCTGCCTCACCAATTAGCTGTTGAAGAAATTTCGTCAGCCAAATGACGATGGCGAGCAAGGCGCCAAATCGAAGCGCAGTGCCGAATTCGAAGGGATTCTCCAATTTGACTTGTGCATAGCCATGGGATCCGGGCCTTTTCCTTATCAGCCACCAGACCGTGGCGTATCCTGTACCGGCGGCCAATAATGTCGGCCAGAAAAGCCTTTCTGCCAATGGTGGGCAAAAGATTCCCGAAACCAAAAGAATCCTTGGAAACATGGTGCTTGAAGCTGCAATCACTCCGGCAGCGAAAACCTGTTGACCTCCTTGAGACGTTTTGGCCAGTCGAGACAGACTCAAGGTGACTGCAGTCGATGACGCCAGTCCCCCGAACATCCCTGTCAGGAGGATACCTTTGCCTGCCCCAATGATTCTGACGGCGAAATACCCTGCAAAGGAGATGGCGGAGATCAACACCACCATCCACCAGATCTGATAAGGATTGAAAGCCTTCCAGGGGTCGTAGCTCTGATCCGGAAGGATCGGCAGCATCACCACTGATATCAACAACAATTTGAAGACGGCATGGAGTTCCTGTGGCTTCAGCTTGAGTATCCAGGCATGAAGAACCGGTTTGGCCCCCAGGACCACTGTGGTGATGACTGCAGCGGCTGCGGCCAGGATCGCATAGGGAGTCATCGCCAGCGCACCCAGGACGAAAGCGATGAATGCTGCGACTTCCGTGGTGATTCCGTATTCACCCGTTTTCAATGATTCCATGGCAGTGGCGATGGTGATCAACAATCCCAGACCACCAAAGGCCAAGGCGATGACCCAAAAATTGATCTCACGGCTTAAAAGCATGGTCAAGGCTCCGAGAAAACTGATCAGGCCAAAGGTGCGGACCCCGGCGATGCGCCTGCCTGGTTCCAGCTCACGTTTTGACCAGCCACGTTCCAGGCCGATGAGAAAGCCCAGGGCCAAAGCCAAAGCGAGATTCTTAAACAGTTGGAGATATAGATCCGGGGACACTGGTTCGATCACGTTTTTCAGACTCCTATGAGCGGAAGACCCCAATTCATAGGCTATTGTCCTATATCCTTTGCCAATCTACCCGC
>JALVSV010000499.1 GCA_027024125.1 Methylothermaceae bacterium
CCTTGCTGGCACTGGTGAATTTCAGCATCTTCGTCTACTTGTTCACCACGCTCAAACGCCTGCTCAATGAGCGTTACAATTTTCTCGCAGCCGATCACCCCATCTTTACCCTGATTGGCCTCAATGCCCTTGCCGTGGGACTGATCCTTCTTCCCGCATTCGGTTTGGGATATGGACCGTTTTCATGGTTATCCAGGGGAATGGCCCTGTTGGGTGGTCTGGCTTGGATCTGGCTTGCCATCCGTTTGCTCAGCCTGCCCACCGGCCAGATCAAATTGCTCAAACCCTATGCCTATGTGGTGACTGGCGTCGGCATAAGTTTCGCATCCATCATACTGGCACCTGTGGGAACCCTGCTGAATCTGGTGGCAGATATCCTTCTGGGCGTGATTTTCATCCAGGAAACCGGCAAACCGGAACCCGGTAAAATCGAAGCATAACAAACGACGACAAACTGGCCATGAATCATCTATCCACCAACGCATTGAAGCATCGTCAGGCATTGTATGACAGAGAAGCCCCACCAGGATTTCTCGAGAAAATAGGCGTCTACTACTATCGCCGCTTGGCCGAGAAAGCCGGCCTGCGCGAAGGTCCTCGCACAAGGATAGAGGACCTCCCCAGCGACGATATTCTCGAACAGGAGGCGCGGCAGATCACCACCGACAACGCTCTGATCGCCACTTCCACCCATACCGTCACCACCATGGTGACGGTATGGGTGGAAGTCGAGTATTTCGAAGTCTTGGACAGTTGGAATTATTGGCTGCTGCAGGGAGGCGTCACCCTGGTGATGCTGGCATTGGAATTCCTCACCCTTTTCTGGACCTCCCTCAGATCCGTCCATAGCCTGGCCAGATTGACCGGACATGACAGGGTCGAGGGGGATCCCCTCCTTCCAGGAGACGATACCGTCGCCAATATTCTGGCGCGTGCTGCGCTGGAAGTCCCTGATCCTATCGTCCGCTACCTGGGCGTCGATCCTTTGAAATACGTTTCGAAAGCGAGATTGCTGCTGATCGGATTGTTGTACAAGGCCAAGGTGGTGCTCACCAGTGTTGCGGCCAAATTTCTGTTACGGCGCGCTTTGGGAAGGAGCAGTCTGCGCATCCTTGCTCCCTGGATAGCAGTGCCCATCACTGCATTCTGGGACGCCTGGGTCATCTACAAAGTGGCATGTGAAGCCCGCCTGCGATTGTTCGGTCATCGGCTCGCCCAATATCTGGCCAGTGAGATTTTGACACCCGAGCTGTTCAAAAGACTCTCCCCTCTGGCCCGTGAGGGAGCCGTCAGGGCGGTCGCCACCACCATGGTGCTCACCCAGAATTACCACCCCAATATGCTGATGCTGCTGGTCCAGATCAGTGCAGCCGTCGACATTCTGGAAGAAGGTAAGGATTATGACGATTGGGACGAATTCAGGGAGCTACTGTATCAGGTTTCAGAGGAAGAACGCTATTTCCTCCTGGATCTCGTCTGTATCGCCGCCGCATTCGATGGCAAGCTGTCACGGCGTGAACGCAAGTTGCTGCCGGAAGCCTTCGGGGAACATAGCCAAGTTTATTTCGAACGGATCAATGACCTCAAGAACAAACTGATCAATGGCCAGCTTCATGCAGCCAAGGAACTATGTAAACTGGATTTCCGCCCAGGTTAAAGTTTTCCTTGGGCGGGCCTCCGCTCAAAATGCCCTTGGGCATCCTGAAAGGAATCCAGGGTACCCAAGAGGCACGTCGTCAACCGGATGATTTCTAAGCCAGGCTCCCTATCCGCTCCAATGCCTGCTCCAGATTCTCCCTACTGGTGGCGATGGAGATGCGGGCATGACCAGGGGCACCGAAGGCTGTCCCAGGCACCAGCGCCACTCCGGCTTTCTCGATCAGATATTCCGCAAGTTCCAGGTCATCCTTGAGCCCCAGCTTGCCGGTGATTCCGGATACACTGGGGAACACATAGAATGCACCATCAGCCGGAAGGCACGAGATGCCTTCGATACGGTTGAGCCCCTCGACCACGTAGTCATGGCGCTGTTTGAAAGCCTTGACCATTTCTTTGACACAGCTCTGATCCCCTTCCAAAGCGGCCTTGGCGGCAGCCTGGGAGATGGAGGTTGGATTGGAGGTACTCTGGGACTGGATCTTCTTCATCGCCGTGATGACCTCTTTCGGCCCTGCAGCATAGCCGATCCGCCAACCGGTCATGGAGTAGGCCTTGGAGACACCATTGAGGACCATGGTCCGATCATAAAGATCCGGGCATACGTTGAGAATATTGCAGAAACTGCCCTCCTCCCAGACGATGTGCTCGTACATGTCATCACTGGCGATGACGATTCCGGGATACCGCTTCAGCACCTCACCCAAAGCCTTCAGCTCTTCACCCGTGTAAACCTTACCAGTCGGGTTGGAAGGACTGTTGAGGACAAAGAGTTTGGTTCGAGGGGTGATTGCCGCCTCCAGCTGATCCGGAGTGATCTTGAAGTGCTGGTCCTGCCCTGCTTCCACGATGACCGGCTGACCTCCGGCAAGCAGTGCCATGTCCGGGTAAGAAACCCAGTAAGGGGCGGGGATGATCACTTCGTCACCATCGTCCAAAAGTGCCTGGGCCAGGTTGTAGAAGCTTTGTTTGCCACCACAAGACACCAATACCTGATCGGCCTGATAATCCAGGCCGTTGTCACGGCGGAACTTCTCCACCACCGCCTGTTTCAAAGCAGGGATACCATCCACCGGGGTATACTTGGTCATCCCCGCCTGGATGGCCTCTATAGCCGCCTGTTTGATATGATCCGGAGTATCGAAATCGGGCTCACCGGCCCCCAGGCCAATGACATCCCTGCCCGCTGCGCGCATGGCTGCAGCCCTGGCGGTCACGGCCAGGGTGGGTGATGGTTTGATGCGGTTGACGCGCTTGGAAAGAGTGATGCTCATGGAAACTGCCTACTTTCTAGAAGAGAAATCAATGTTATGAAACCCATCGGAATCAGTTCAAGGCGCGCTTTGTACAAGAAAGCGCTCGATGCCGCCCGCCAGGAGGAAGTGGCAAACCAACACATGATACCTGAAGGCAAACGTACGCTGAATCCCTCCACGGCGAAAAAATTCATCCTGCACAGCGATTTCGAACCTGCCGGAGATCAGCCGGAGGCCATTGCACAATTGATCTGCGGTCTGCAGAACGGTGAACTCCATCAAACGCTGTTGGGAGTGACAGGTTCAGGCAAGACCTTCACGATGGCTCACGTGATCGAAAGAATGCAGCGCCCCGCGATGATTCTCGCCCCGAACAAGACCCTGGCGGCCCAGCTGTATGGCGAGATGAAATCCTTCTTTCCGGAAAATGCGGTGGAATATTTCGTCTCCTATTATGACTATTACCAACCGGAGGCATACATGCCGGCCTCCGACACCTATATAGAAAAGGACGCCTCTCTCAACGAACACATTGAGCAGATGCGCCTGTCAGCTACCAAGGCGCTGCTGGAAAGACGCGATGTGGTGATCGTCGCCACCGTCTCATCCATCTATGGCCTGGGAGAGCCTGCGTCCTATTTCGAGATGGTGCTGCACCTGGTACGCGGTGACCTGATCGACCAGCGCAAACTGATCCGCCGCCTGGCCGAACTACAGTACACCCGTAACGATACCGAACTGCGCCGTGCCACCTTCCGGGTCCGCGGCGACGTCATCGACATCTACCCGGCCGAATCCGAACGTGAAGCCCTGCGGGTGGAAATGTTCGACGATGAAATCGAACGGATGAGCCTGTTCGACCCTCTCACCGGCGAGATCATCAGCCCGGTGGCCCGATACACCGTCTATCCCAAGACCCACTACGTCACTCCCCGCCAGACCCTGCTGCAAGCCATCGATTCCATCAAGGAAGAACTTCGAGACAGGCTGGAGGAACTGCGCAAGGACAACAAGCTGGTGGAAGCCCAGCGGCTGGAGCAACGCACCCGCTTCGACCTGGAGATGATCCTGGAAGTCGGCTACTGCTCTGGCATCGAGAACTATTCCCGTTATCTTTCGGGCCGTGCTCCCGGCGAACCTCCCCCCACCCTGTTCGACTATCTCGCCGACGACGCCATCCTGTTCATCGACGAGAGTCACGTCACCGTCCCCCAGATCCGCGCTATGTTCCGTGGCGATCGCTCTCGCAAGGAAACCCTGGTGCAGTATGGATTCCGTTTACCCTCGGCGCTGGACAACAGGCCACTCACCTTCGAGGAATTCGAGGCCCGGGCACCTCAGCGCATCTATGTCTCCGCAACCCCCGGCCCCTACGAGCGAGAGCATTCCAGCAGCGTGATCGAACAGGTGGTACGGCCCACAGGGCTAGTCGATCCGGAAGTGGAAGTGCGACCCGCCCTCACCCAGGTGGACGACCTGTTGTCGGAGATCAATCTGCGGGCGGCACAAAACGAAAGAGTTCTGGTCACCACCCTCACCAAACGCATGGCCGAGGATCTGACCGATTATCTGATGGACCACGGCATCCGGGTGCGTTATCTGCATTCGGACATCGATACCGTGGAGCGGGTCGAGATCATACAGGACCTGCGGAAGGGGGTGTTCGACGTCCTGGTGGGCATCAACCTGTTGCGGGAAGGGCTCGACATGCCGGAAGTCTCCCTGGTGGCCATTCTGGATGCCGACAAGGAAGGTTTTCTCCGCTCGACCGTCTCGCTGATCCAGACCATCGGCCGCGCTGCCCGAAACGTCCGCGGCAAGGCAATCCTCTATGCCGATACCGTCACCCAGTCGATGCGCCAGGCCATCGATGAAACCGAACGCCGCCGCAGCAAACAGGTGGCCTACAACCAGGAACATGGCATCATTCCCCGCTCCACCACCCGTTCCCTGGACGACATCCTGGAGCTGCCCGTGCCCGGTGCCGGTACGAGAAAGCCAAGGGCTGTTGCGGAGGAACAAGGGACATACAGCACCAAGCTGAAGTCCCCCAGGGAAACGGCAAAACTGCTCAAACAACTGGAAGAGCGCATGTACAAGCACGCCCGGGAACTGGAGTTCGAAGAGGCGGCACGTCTGCGAGATGAAATTGCATCCATAAAACAGCAATTCTCTCTGTAGAGATCAAGTACCCAAGCGGCTATACTTCATCTTATTTCGCAATATCAGCAAATATATACCTAATCATGGACAAAAACATCCGCTGGCACCATGCCACCGTTTCACGCCTGGACCGGGAAAAACTGAACGGCCACCGAAGTTTCATCCTGTGGTTCACCGGCCTTTCCGGGGCAGGCAAATCCACCCTGGCCCACCGGGTGGAAGAACTGCTGTATTTGCGTGACTGCCGCACCTATGTGTTCGATGGCGACAATGTGCGGCACGGTTTGTGTGCGGATCTGGGTTTCGACCCTGAGGACAGGCACGAAAACATCCGCCGCATCGGCGAAATGAGCAAGCTGTTCATCGATGCGGGAGTCATCGCCCTCACGGCCTTTATCTCCCCCTTCCGCAAGGACCGTGACCTGGTCAGGGCACTGGTGGACGAGGGCGACTTCATCGAGATCTACTGCAACACTCCACTGGAAGTCTGCGAACAGCGCGACGTCAAGGGGCTCTATCAGAAGGCCCGCCGTGGTGAGATCAAGGATTTCACCGGTATCTCTTCCCCTTACGAACCACCAGAAAACCCCGAGATTATCGTCAATACCGGCTCCGACCCCCTCGATGCCTGCGCCCGACAGATCCTGAGCTACCTGGAACAGAATGACAAGATCGCCCTGATCCCCCATTCCGAGCAACGTTGGGAGTTCGCCCGTGAAGATTAAGAAAGCCGTCTTTCCCGTCGCCGGTCTGGGTACACGTTTCCTGCCCGCCACCAAGGCCAACCCCAAAGAGATGCTTCCGGTGGTGGACAAGCCTCTGATCCAGTATGCGGTGGAGGAAGCTGCCGCAGCCGGTATCGAACTGATGGTCTTCGTCACCGGACGTAACAAACGATCGATAGCCGACCATTTCGACAAGGCCTTCGAGCTGGAAGTCGAATTGGAAAGCCGGGGCAAGGCCGACAAACTCGAGATGATTCGGGCGATTCCTCCCAAGGGCGTCAGTTGCGTCTATATCCGCCAGGCCGAAGCATTGGGGTTGGGGCATGCGGTCCTTTGCGCCAGGCCTTTGATCGGCGATGACCCGTTCGCAGTGCTGTTGGCAGACGATCTGATCGAAAAGGGGGCCCGCTACTGTCTTCAGCAGATGGTGGATATTTACGAATCTCAGAGGCTATCGGTTCTGGCGGTGGAAGAAATCCCACCGGAGGCCACCGAAAGTTATGGAGTCGTCGCCACCTCACCCATGATTGACGACATGGCAAGGGTCGAGGGGATTGTGGAAAAACCCAGGCCGGAGGAGGCCCCTTCCAATCTGGGGGTCGTGGGCCGCTATATCCTGACTCCGAGGATCTTCCCCTTGCTCGAAACCGTCGGCCGGGGGGCCGGCGGAGAAATCCAGCTCACCGATGCCATCGCCAAGCTATTGGATTACGAAACCGTCTATGCTTACCGTTTTCAGGGGAAACGCTATGACTGTGGCTCCAAACTGGGATATCTGGAAGCCACAGTCGATCATGCGCTCACACACCCGGAAGTGGCCGCAGAGTTTCGCGAGTATCTGCTGAATCTCAAACTAGAATAACAACACTCGAACAATGTGCCTGATTCGGCTGCTGCTGGGTATCTGCCTGACAGCCTGCATCTCCCCTTGCTTTGCCCAGCTGGAGTTGACCCAGGCCGAGCGCACCTGGCTAAGGGAGCACCCCGTCATCCGTCTGGGGGTGGATGGAGGCTATGCCCCTTACTCTTATTTTGACCGGGACGGCCATTTCCAGGGGGCTGCCGCCGACTTCCTCAGACTGATCGAAGATCGACTGGGCATCCGCTTCGAACCTGTCCGAAACCTGACATGGCCTCAGATACTGGATGCTGCAAGAAAAAAAAACCTGGATGCCATCGCCACTGTGGTCAAACATCCGGAGCGCGGAGCCTATCTGGATTTCACCCGTATCTATCTTCCTACCCCCCTGGTCATCATGACCCGAAGGGAACAGCCTCAGTTCAAATCCGCCCGCGACCTCGAGTCAATGACCGTACTGCTGGTAAGAGGCTATTCTTCGGCCCAACAGGCCATGGAGCGCTATCCAAAAATTCTCCCGGTATGGGTGGACACCCCCCTGGAGGGGCTCATGGCGGTCGCCGGAGCGGAAGCCGACGCCTATGTTGGTGTGTTGGGGGTGAATACATGGCTTTCCCAACATAATGGAATTTCCAACCTCAAGGTCAATGCCGCTTTCGACATGGTCAAAAATGGCCAGCGACTGGGTGTGCGCAAAGACTGGCCACAACTCGCCGAGATTCTGGACAAGGCACTGGGAGATATCTCCGCAGCCGAACGCAACTCCATCTTCAAACGCTGGATACCCATAGATTCCGAAACCATCCCCGTCCTTGGAACCGGCCTGACCCTGGCTGACCTGGAATGGTTTCGCAACCTTCCACCCCTGAAATTGGGGTTTTTAAGCGATGCCCGCCCTTTTTCCTTTATAAACGCTAAAGGACAGCCAGATGGGGTTACCCAGGAAATGCTGCGATGGATACAGGACCATACCGATGCCACTTTCGAATATTTACCTGCACAAAAACCGTCGGAACTGCTGATCATGCTTCGCCGGAAGAAACTGGATCTGGCCACTATCCCCACGGTGAACGAACTCTCACCCTCGGGCATCCGCTTGACAGCCCCTTTCATCCGCTCGATTCTGATGATTTTTGCCAAGGGAAATCATCGTTTTTCCGGTGCCGAGGCCGAACTTTACGATCTGACTGTAGCAGCTTACCGCCATGGGCCCGCCTATGACTATTTGACCAGGCTACCCCATGCCAAAATCATCGGCACAAACAGCATCAACGAAGCGCTCGAGGCAGTTGCAATGGGCAGGGCCGATGCAGCTATCATGGACGCCACTTTGGGGCTACGCGCTTTGGATGTCATGGCGCTGGATCAGGTCAGGGCACAAGCCCCTTTGCAGGGTGCCAATACCGCATTGCACCTGGGAGTCCAAATGGATCGGCCAAAACTGGCGAGGCTGCTGGATCAGCTGATTCAGGCCATGTCGCCGACCGAACACGCCGCCATCCTCTCACACTGGTTCGGGATGCCAGCCAATGGTATTCATCCTGCCAGAATACTCCAATGGATAGGCATGGCACTGGCAATGGTGCTACTCATGGCGCTATTGTTTTTACTTTGGAGTCGTACCCTGCAGCGAGAATTGGCGCGGCGCCAGGCCAAAGAAAGGCGATTGCAGCGCAAAATCAGGGAACGCCAGCGGCTGTTGGAAGCTATCGTTCATTCCATTCCGGATCTGCTTTTCCGGGTTGCTGCAGATGGCACCATTCTCGGCTATCACGCTGGTGACAAGACCGAACTCTATGTCCCCCCAGAATCCTTCCTGGGTAAAAA
>JALVSV010000500.1 GCA_027024125.1 Methylothermaceae bacterium
TAAATCGTGAGGGCACCAAGCCCAAATACCCAGTACAGGCTTCCAGGGTCAGACACCGCCGTCCACGAGAAAGCTCAGTCCTTCTTCAGTCCCAAAGCGCCTCCAAATCCGGTTGGCTGGCCTGCCGCTCCCCGTTAATCTCGATGAGATAGTCAAAATTGCCCTCACCCACGGTTTCAGTCAATTTTTCGATGACATAGCGCACAACTTTCATATCGTCGTTGGGGCCCTGCATATAACAGGGCCTGCCTTCACGGCCAAAAACGAACTCGGTCTCACAGTTTGAAGGATCAGCATCACCAAACAGCTTTTCAGCCCGCCAATAATCCTCTGCAGGCTCAAAACCCAGGGATTCCCCATAAGCCACGGCTTCCTGTAAAAATTTGCGGGCACAATCCGGTTCCACCGCATGGATCCCGTGTTCTTCATGGGTTTTGGTCAGCATCGGCTTGAGTTTGGAGAGATAATCGGTCTTGCGCATGACGGTAAAGAAAGCCTCTTTGACGCCCAGACACCATCCATCGACCACAAAGGCGCTCACAGCCACCTCGGCGTAAGGGGTCTCACGGGCAATCAAGACGCTCCCCATTCCCACTTCATCGATACTCTTACCCATCAAGCATTCGAGTATGGGATGCTCAACATATTTGAGCGGTTGCAAACCCTTTTGCTGTATTTTGTTTTTGGAACTGACCTTCTGTTTCCGCTTTTGTGCTTTGCGCTGAAGTTTTTTTTGTCGTTTCTTAGGATCAACCGCCATGACTGGTCTCCTTTCCCCCGTTTGTATGATGTGGTCTGAAACTATCCAACAGCAATAGTGCGACGCCTATGGTGATCGCTGAATCGGCGATGTTGAAGGCTGGCCAGTGCCATTGCCGGTAATAAAAATCCAGGAAATCGATCACATATCCCAGCCTGGCCCTGTCGATGAAATTACCCAGGGCGCCACCCAGGATCAACGACAGACCGGCCAGCTGCCAACGCTCGTGATCTGGCAATCGCCACAGATAACGCACGATGAATCCACTCACCACCACCGCCAACAAGAGAAAAAACCAACGTTGCCACCCTCCGGCATCGGCCAGAAAACTGAATGCCGCCCCGGTGTTGTGGACATGGGTGATATTGAACAATGGAAAAACCTCGATCCTCTGGTACAGATCCAAAGCTCCCGTCACCCAAAATTTACTTAGCTGATCCAACACAACAATCAATGCCGTCACACCCAGCCATTTAACTTTTGTCATCATCAAAGAAGAATTGCCTTTGCTTGTCCCGTAGGATTTCGATCTCTGGAAAAGGGCAGGTAGGCAGGAGACATTCCACACCCATTTTATTGGTTCGCATAGTGCACCCTACACTTGCGGCAGCATGACCTCATTGCAGCCTTCACCCTTTAGGGTGCGTTCCACGCGCCATTAAACTGGTCCAAAAATACCCCCACGATTCATGTTGGGGTCTCAGGCATATCGCCGGACTTCCCCCTTACCTTCCACGTTCTCCACACAGCGGCCGCAGATTTCGGGATGATCCGGGTGTGATCCAACATCGGCACGTCGGTGCCAACAACGGACACACTTGGGATGGGGCGAAGGTTCCGCCAGAATCTTGAGGCCCTCGATATTTTCGGCATCCTCAGCACCATGAGACGCCTCGGCCAAAGGCAATACTTTTGCCATCGAAGTCACCAACACGAAACGCAGTTCATCTTCCAATCGGTTGAGAATTTCCCGATATTCACCATCGCAGAAGAGGGTGACTTCGGCCTCCAGCGAAGAGCCGATGCCACCACGTTCGCGCAGCTTTTCCAGTTCCTTTGAGACTTCTTCACGCACCTCCAGGACTTTGTCCCAGAATTCCCGGTTCATAGGCGACTGTTCAGGCAAAGGTTCAAGCCCCTCATACCAACCCACCAGAAACACCGATGCATCACGCTCACCCGGCAGACACTCCCAGATTTCGTCAGCAGTGAAACTGAGAATCGGTGCCAGCCAGCGTACCAAAGATTCTGCCACATGATACATGGCCGTCTGGGCAGAACGTCGGGCCAAACTATTCTCCTGACAGGTGTATTGGCGGTCCTTGATCACATCCAGATAGAAACTACCCATGTCCACTGCACAGAAGTTGTGGACCTTCTGATAGACCTGATGGAACTGGTAGTTGTCATAGGCGGCGATCACTTCCTGCTGCAGCTGTAAAGCCCGATCAGCCGCCCAGCGATCGAGCGGCAGCATATCTTCGTAGCTGACCTTGTGCCTGGCCGGGTCAAATCCAGCCATATTGGCAAGCAGAAAACGGGAAGTATTGCGCAGTCGCCGGTAAACATCTGAGATTCGTTTTAGAATCTCGTCCGAAACAGCCATTTCTCCGCGATAATCGGTGGCCGCGACCCACAGCCTGAGCACGTCGGCGCCGAGCCGGTCCATCACCTTTTGGGGAGCCACCACGTTGCCCCGGGACTTGGACATCTTGTAGCCCTTTTCGTCCACGGTAAAACCGTGAGTCAGAACCTGCTTGTAGGGTGCGCAATCGTTCATGGCCACCGACGTGAGCAATGATGACTGGAACCAGCCGCGGTGCTGATCGGAACCCTCGAGATAGAGTTCGGCAGGAAATTGTAGCTGTTCCCTCGCTTTGAGGACACATTCATGGGTGACTCCGGAATCGAACCAGACATCCAGAATGTCAGTGATCTTGTCATACTGCTGTGCTTCAGGTCCCAATAGTTCCTCCGGGTCCAGCTCGAACCACGCATCGATACCCGAAGCTTCCATCCGT
>JALVSV010000501.1 GCA_027024125.1 Methylothermaceae bacterium
AAGATGCCAAGGTCATTGATGCCAGTGGCAAGGTGGTGATGCCTGGAGGGGTCGATATGCACTGCCACATCGCCGGGCACAAAGTGAATCTGGCCCGTAAATTCCAGCCCGAGGATCATCGCCGTGACGTGCAACCAAGGGTCGGGGGGTTGCGTTCCGGAACAGGAGGTACCGTGCCCTCTACGTTCACCACGGGCTACCGGTATGCCACCCTTGGATACACCACCGCCATGGAAGCGGCGGTCCCGCCCATGGGGGCCCGACATACCCTTGAGGAACTGCACGATACGCCGGTGATCGACAAGGGGTTCTATCTGCTGCTGGCCAACAACGTGTTTCTCAATCAGCTCTTGGAACAGGGCAGAATGGACGAATTCCGCGATGCGGTGGCCTGGTGGCTGAACCAATCCAAGGCCTATGCCATCAAGCTGGTCAATCCCGGGGGGGACGAGCCGTGGAAAGGACGCAAGAATTCCAATGTCCATGATCTGGATCAGCCCATCAGCGGCTTCGATCTGACACCCCGCAAGATCATCAAGGCACTGATCGATGTCAGCAACGATCTGGGCTTGCCTCATCCGGCCCATATCCACTGTAACAATCTGGGTCACAGCGGCAATTATGTCACCACTTTGGAAACCATGAAGACCGCCGATGGCCGCCGGGCGCACATCACCCATATCCAGTTCCACAGTTATGGTGGCGAGCTGGGAAAGAATCCCACTTCGGCGGCCAGACAGATCGTCGACTACATCAACGAGCATCCCAACATCAGTGCCGATGTGGGCCAGGTGATGTTCGGCAAGGCGACCATCATGACTGCCGATGCGCCCCTGACCTGGTTGCTGCGCAACATGTCCAAGGACAAATGGATCAATGCCGATACCGAGTGCGAAAGCGGTTGTGGCATTATTCCGTTCTCCTACCAGGAACACGTTTACACCCACGCCATCCAGTGGGCGATCGGGCTGGAGCTGTTTCTGTTGTCCAAGGATCCCTGGCGCATGGTGCTTTCCACCGACCATCCCAATGGTGGCTCGTTCGAGAACTATCCCAAGCTGATCAGGCTGCTGATGGACAAATCCTTCCGTGACGAGGAGGCCAGGAAGGCCAACCCAAAGGCGATCGCCAACACCAGCCTGCTCGACATCGACCGCGAGTTCACGATGCAGGAGATCGTCATCGTCACCCGGGCGGGCCCTGCCAGGTTGTTGGGGCTTGAGAACAAGGGTCATCTGGGCGTTGGGGCGGATGCCGATATCACCATCTATGACGAGATGGAAGACAAGGAGGCCATGTTCAATGCCGCCCGTTATGTGCTCAAAGGTGGTGAGATGTTTATCGACAATCACGAGTTCTGTTTCGATTATGAAGGCAGCGTCTATCACGTCTCCCCGGAATACAATGCGGAGATCGAGAGGGTTCTGAAGCCTTTCTTCGAGGATTACTACTCGGTGCAGTTCGAAAACTACCCTGTATCGGAGCACTATATTTCCCACGGTGTCACGGTGCCCACGGGCCAAACGCAATCATAAGCAAAACGAGATCATGTTCATCGAATCGACGGAAATCATCGATACCTTCGCCGAGGCCTTCGCCATGTGGGGCACCCGGGTGATCATCACCGGTGAGAACGAAAAATGGGCCATGGCGGCTGCCCGCTCCATGACCGGATTCGCCACCTCGGTCATTGGCTGCAAGTGCGAGGCTGGCATCGAACGGGCGATACCGGCCGACGAGACTCCGGACGGACGCCCCGGAGTCAGCGTATTGTTGTTTGCAGGCAGTGCCAAGGGGGTCGGCAACCGACTGGTGGAGCGCATCGGTCAGTGTGTCATGACCTGTCCAACCACCGCCTGCTACAACGGACTGGAGGCGGATGAAACCGTTGTCGTTGGCGGAAAGTTGCGTTATTTCGGGGACGGTTACCAGTCCAGCAAGGTACTCGGTGACACGCGGCTGTGGCGGATCCCGGTGATGGAAGGTGAATTCGTGATCGAGGAAACCTTTGGAGTGCAGCCAGCGGTGGGTGGAGGTAATTTCCTGGTGCTTGGCGAGGATCTGGCCTCCACCCTCAACGCAGTGGAGGCGGCCGTGGAAGCCATGCAGGTGCCGGGAGTGATCTTGCCGTTTCCGGACGGAGTGGTCCGCAGCGGGAGCAAGCCCGGCTCACGCTACAAGGCATTGCCCGCTTCCACCAACGACGCCTATTGTCCCTCACTGCGCGGCCGGGTAACGGAAACCTGTCTTCCGGAATCGGTTTCCTGCGTGCTGGAAATCGTCATCGACGGTCTGGACGAACCTGCGGTGGCGCAGTCCATGAAACTCGGTATCCAGGCGGCGGCAGGGGAGGGCATCGTCCAGATCACAGCCGGAAACTATGGCGGTCATCTGGGGCAGTTTCAAATTCGGCTCCACGACATTTTGCAGGGGGGATCATGAAATTGACGTTGCACGCGGCTCCCGAGGTCCCGCTGGAGGCAGAAGTCATTTGTCCCGACAGGCTGGGAGGATTGAGCGCCAACGAAGCGGCAAGATTACCTGTCTTCCACGGCAACGAGAAGGTGCAGTTGGGTGACTTCTTCACCGTGCATGGAGAAGCCGGGGATGGATCGGTGACGGTGGAAGGTGACTTGACGAAGGTCAAGATGATCGGCAGCGGAATGACTCAGGGGCGTCTCAGGATCGAGGGTGATGTCGGGGCCCATCTGGGGGCGGAGATGAGCGGTGGCGAAATCGTCGTGACTGGCAATGCCGGCGACTGGGTGGGGCGCGAAATGT
>JALVSV010000502.1 GCA_027024125.1 Methylothermaceae bacterium
AACAATACGATCTGCTTCTGACCGATGGCGTCGTCTATGCCAGCGACAAGGTCGATGTGACAGCGAAAGTACAGAAAAAATTACAGACACTAAAGTAGTTTTCCTGCATCTGGTGCCGGGTGACTTACATATCTGGGTGCCTTGATGAGCTTTGTCGATGTCACAATGATCCACAGGGCTTTCTTTGGTTTATGAGGGTGAATGGGAAATCCTGTTTTCCGTCGTTGTATTGATAAATGATATGGATGTCGTTAGATCAGGGTGTTAATCCATAAATATTGGGGAACAAAATTTTGGATATTCAAAAAATCATGCACTATCTGCCTCACCGCTATCCTTTTTTGCTGGTGGACAAGGTGATTGAATGCGAACCTGGCAAGCGATTGGTTGCCATCAAGAACATTTCCTATAATGAACCTTTTTTCCAGGGGCATTTCCCGGGTCACCCCATTATGCCTGGAGTGTTGATCATGGAAGCGTTGGCGCAGGCTACAGGGCTTCTGGCATCGGAAAGTGCACCGGAATTGGCTGCCAGAGGGTTGGTCTATTATCTGGTCGGGCTGGACAAGGCGCGTTTCAAAAGACCTGTAGGACCGGGTGATCAGCTGCGACTGGAAGTGGAATACCTGCGCCACAAACGCAATATCTGGGCCTTCTCGTGCCGTGCCGATGTCGACGGAGAATTCGTTGCCAGTGCCGAGATCATGTGTGCAGCTGCTGAAGCCGGAACATGAATGGAGATTTGTGCGGGCGTTGATGAGGTTGGACGCGGTTGTCTGGTGGGTGCAGTGATCGCAGCAGCGGTCATTCTTGACCCGAGACGCCCCATCCCTGGATTGGCCGATTCCAAGAAACTCACGGTGCAACAGCGGAGAAATCTCGATCGGGAGATCCGGCAACGTGCCCTGGCATGGTCAATAGGAAGGGCGGAACCGTCTGAGATCGATCGTCTTAATATTCTCCAGGCTTCGCTGCTGGCCATGCAGCGTGCCGTCTTAGGGTTGAGCAAGAAACCGGATGTCGTTCGTGTCGATGGCTGCCATGTGCCAGATATCCCTTTGCGGGTGGAGTCCTGCGTGGGAGGGGATGACAGCATCAGCGAAATATCCGCTGCTTCAATCCTGGCCAAGGTGATCCGGGACCGGGAAATGTCTTTGCTGGATTCTTTCGTTCCAGGCTACGGCATTACCGGTCATAAGGGGTATCCCACTTCCATCCATCTACAGGCATTACGCCTTCGTGGCGTTTCCGATTGGCACAGGCGTTCCTTCAGGCCAGTGACAGAGCAGCTCCACTCCTCCAGCCATGGCCGTTGAATTCGTCCATTTAAGCCTCCACAGTGAATACTCTTTGAGTGACGGGCTGGTTCGGATAAAGCCCTTGATCGCCAGATGCCGGGAACTCGACATGCCCGCTGTGGCCTTGACCGATCAGACCAACCTTTTCGCTCTCATCAAATTTTACCGCGCTGCCATTGCAGCAGGGATCAAGCCGATCGCTGGTGCGGAACTGCGGGTGTTCAATCCTGAAGCCCCCAGACAGCCCGATCGTATCACTTTGTTGGTCCAGAACCGCAATGGATATCGTAATCTCACCGAACTTCTTACCCGGGCTTATTTCGAGGGACAACGTTTCGGTGTGGCGATGGTGGAAGCACAATGGATCCAACAGTTATCGACAGGCCTTTTGGCGCTATCGGGGGGGCAGGCGGGTGATATCGGGCGTCTGCTGCTGGCAGGCCAGGAGGAGGCAGCCAGAACCCGTCTGCGCAGTTGGCAGGATAGTTTCGATGATCGCTTTTTCCTGGAGATCCAGCGCATTGGCCGCCCTCAAGAGGAAGAGTATCTGCAGGCGGTATTGGCTTTGTCGGTCGAGGAAGATGCGGCGGTCGTGGCTACCAACGATGTTCGTTTCATGACATCTGCAGACTTCGATGCCCATGAAGCCAGGGTTTGCATTCACGAAGGCTGGACTATCGACGATCCCAAACGGCCGCGTAGATACACCGAGGCCCAGTATCTTAAAAGCCCCGGGGAGATGAAAGCCCTGTTTGCGGATCTTCCAGAAGCGTTGGTCAATACCGTTGAGGTGGCGAAACGCTGTAATCTCGAACTGGATCTTGGCAAATCCTGTCTGCCGATCTTTCCGGTCCCGGAGGGGCTGACCACCGATGAATTCTTTGTCCAGGAGGCTGAAAAAGGACTGAATGCCCGTTTTGCCTCCGGTTTCCTGCCACAAGCACGTGAAGCAGAGTATTGGGAGCGGCTTCGCCAAGAATTGGAAGTCATCGTACAGATGGGATTTCCCGGTTACTTCTTGATCGTGGCCGATTTTATTCGCTGGGCCAGGGAGAACCATGTGCCAGTGGGGCCTGGACGTGGCTCTGGCGCAGGTTCCCTGGTGGCATATGCTCTGCAGATCACCGACCTCGATCCCTTGGAGTTCGATTTGCTGTTCGAGCGGTTCCTGAATCCCGAGCGGATTTCGATGCCAGACTTCGATGTGGATTTCTGCATGGAAAGGCGGGACCGGGTGATCGAATATGTAGCGGAAAAATACGGTCGCGACAAGGTTTCACAGATCATCACCTTTGGCACTATGGCAGCAAAGGCCGTGGTTAGGGATGTGGGCAGGGTTCTGGGGCATTCCTATGGTTTCGTCGACCGGTTGGCCAAGCTGATTCCTTTCGAATTGGGAATGACTCTGGAGAAGGCCCTCTCACAGAGTGAGGACCTCAAGCGTGCCTATGAACAGGATGAGGAGGTTCGGGCAATCATCGA
>JALVSV010000503.1 GCA_027024125.1 Methylothermaceae bacterium
CCGGGGGATTCGACTTGAAAAAGCACACCAGTCAAGATAGCCTCATCCAGGACAGGAACGGACTTACAGTATCCGAAAGACCAGTCTACCATTCATTGCGCCGCATAACTGTCACGGTAACTATCATGAGTCCCTTGTTCTCACCCCGGAGGATGAAACAACCACGAGGGTGCCGGGGGCTTGTCTTCAGGGACGCCGTGAATACGTCCTTGTAGGCTTGATCGCGCCCGTCCAGGGCGCGAACACCCTTCAGCCAAGCCCCCGGCACCCTCCTCCAATTTTTCACGGTACGATCATGAAGACCCCGTTTCACCCCGAGGCACAAGCACCACCGAGGAAGCAGGGTGTTGGTTTGAGGGCGTACATGGCCTGGACGGCCATGTCCGAGCTTCCATGGACAGATTCACAGCGTTCCGAAAACCAATGCCCTGCTTCCTCCCATAATATTTCACGGTCAAGCTCATGGTGGACCAACCAACACCCCGGAACATGATAGACACAGATCTGTTGGAAAAGTATGCTGAAACCGTTCTCAACGGACATCAGGTCGTGGGTCGGAAGAAACTTCGCGGGCGTTCGATCGGGCTGGTCTCTTTTTCCCTGGGTCCAGGTTTCTCGATACCGATCTCTTCCAACCAGAGCTTATGATGTTGTCTTGCCCAGTTCAGGTCCACCTTGCCACGCACCATTCCTTCCAATGCCCCTTCGGTACCGATGGAACCGATATAGATATGCCCCAGGGCACCAACCATGAGCACAATCGCACCCACCAGATGGAACAGGTGAGACAGCTGCATCCACTCTCTTCCGAGACCGAACACCGGGAAATCCAACGCCATCCCGGTCACCGACACGAGTAGTCCAAAGACGACCAGCAGCCAGAACCAGGCTTTCTCTCCGGCATTCATTCGCCCAGCCGGAGGATGATCGTCACCGAACATACCGCCAAAAGACTTGAACCACTGCCAGTCGACCCGACGCCACAGGTTGTCTTTGAACCAGATCAGCGTCATGGCCAAAAGACAGATAACAAACACGGGCCCAGAAAAGTTGTGCACCAGTTTGGACCAATGGAGCACGGAAGACAAAGCCTCATGATCCAGCAGGGGCAACAGCAATGTGCGGCCATACAGAATACTCAGTCCGGTCAATGCCAAGGTGATGAAAAGCAATGCCGTCACCCAGTGCAGGCACCTCTCCATCGTATTCCATCGCGGCACCATGACACCGGTACGGGGTTTGGCAAGCCGGATGGGGCCTTTGACGAGATAGAACACGGACAAGGCGGCTAACACCCCCCCCAGAGCGAGGCCGCCAAACCAGGATACCGGCCCGTTTCTCAGCTGGCGCCAAAACTCACCTGATGCCTGAATCAGTTCACCCGTTTCCTGACCTACCACTGCACTGTATCCGCTCACTCCCTCCCTTATCTCGCGCCACCAGTCCGAGCGCGGGTTGGTCCAATCCGCATCGCCTGCCCACAGCAATGGAGTGAGCAGCAGCAATGACCAGCACAGCAGTATCCATCGGTTGGATCGGATCGGGGTATCACACTTACCTGTGGGCATCACTTCCCCTAACGGTCCGTTTGAACTTTCAACAGTCTTTGTCGCAGCAATTCACGCCTTTCTGTCATAGGGAGATCATGGGTATCCGGTTTGCCTGCATATTCAGGATTGTCATCCAGCAATGAATCGGCTTGATCCTGCCCACACCCATAGACCATCACCATCATTCCCAGGAGCAAACTCCATTTCATGATTTCTTGTCTCCATAGGCTTGTCCCCAGCCCCAGGGGATCTTGGGTGGTGTTCTACCATCCTCGCGTTCGACTCTGCGCACCACCCGCTCACGGAAGATATCGGCAACGATGTCCCCGTCGCCTGCCAAAAGCGCCTTGGTGGAGCACATCTCGGCGCAGAGAGGGAGCTTTCCCTCCGCCAAGCGATTACGGCCATATTTTTGGAATTCGGCCTCGGAATGATCTTCTTCAGGTCCCCCGGCACAGAAGGTACATTTGTCCATCTTGCCCCGCGCACCGAAAGCCCCCTCCTGGGGAAACTGTGGAGCCCCAAAGGGACAGGCATAGAAGCAATATCCACAGCCGATGCACAAATCCTTGTCGTGCAGCACCACCCCGTCCTCGGTGATATAGAAACAATCCACCGGACATACCGCGGCACAGGGAGGATCGCTGCAATGCATGCACGCCACCGAGATGGATTTCTCTCCCGGTTGCCCATCATTCAGGGTCACCACCCGCCTACGGTTGATACCCCAGGGAACCTCGTTCTCGTTTTTGCAGGCGGTCACACAGGCATTGCACTCGATGCAGCGCTCATCGTCACAAAGGAACTTCATCCGCCCCATTTCAGGATTCCCCCTTGACCCGACACAGCGACACCTTGGTTTCCTGCATCATGGTGACCGAATCGTAACCGTAAGTGAACACGACGTTACACGACTCGCCGCGAACGAAGGGCGCAGTGCCTTCAGGATAGCGGTCCTTGAGATCTTTTCCTTCCCACCAACCACCAAAATGGAACGGCATGAACACCGTCCCTCTGGGCACCCGCTCGGTGACGAAAGCCATCACCCGTATTCGCCCCCCCTCAGGCCCTTCCACCCACACCATCTGCCGGTGACGCACGGCTGCATCATTGGCATCTGCGGGATGAATCTCGATGAACATGTCCTGTTGCAATTCCGCCAACCAGGGATTGGAACGGGTCTCGTCCCCACCCCCTTCGTATTCCACCAGTCTTCCGGATGTCATCAC
>JALVSV010000504.1 GCA_027024125.1 Methylothermaceae bacterium
ATTATAAGTCCTCATGATTTTGGTTTATGGCGCAAAAGCTCTACATCCATACCTTTGGTTGTCAGATGAATGAATACGATTCTGACAAAATGCGGGATGTGCTTCATCGCTCCCACGGGTTGGAACTGACCGACGATCCTGAACAGGCCGATGTGTTGCTTCTCAATACCTGTTCGGTACGGGAAAAGGCGCAGGAAAAGGTTTTTTCCCAATTGGGGCGCTGGCGGCCCCTGAAACAGCGCCGGAGCGAGGTGGTCATCGGTGTCGGTGGTTGCGTCGCCAGCCAGGAGGGTGAAGTTGTCCAGCAGCGTGCTCCCTATGTGGATATCGTGTTCGGACCGCAGACCCTCCACCGGCTCCCGGAGTTGCTCGAAAAGGTGCGACAGGATCGGCGCCAGGTCATGGATATTTCGTTTCCGGAGATCGAGAAATTCGATCATCTCCCCCAGCCGAGGGCCGAAGGTCCAAAGGCTTTTGTCTCGGTGATGGAAGGATGTAGTCAATATTGTACCTACTGTGTCGTGCCCTACACCCGTGGACCGGAAGTCAGCCGTCCGGTGCGCGATGTGATTGAAGAAATCCAGCGCCTGGCTCGGCAGGGGGTGAAGGAGGTCAATTTATTGGGACAGAATGTCAATGCCTATGGCGGCATCGCCGATGACGGGGATGATGCCGACTTGGCGATGCTGTTGATGGAGGTGGCTGCCATCGAAGGAATCGAGCGCATACGTTTCACCACCTCTCATCCAGCGGAATTTGATGACAATCTGATCGAAGCCTTTGCCTCTATCCCACAATTGGTCGATCATTTGCATTTGCCGGTGCAATCTGGAAGCGACAAGGTTCTTAAGGCGATGAAACGCGGTTATGGTCGCAAAGATTACATGGACAGGATCGAAAAGTTACGCCGGGTTCGTCCTGGTTTGTCGCTTTCTTCTGATTTCATCGTTGGATTTCCGGGGGAAACTGACCAGGACTTCAAGCTGACAATGGATCTGATCGAGCGTATCGGCTTCGATCATTCCTATAGCTTCATCTATAGCCCCAGACCTGGAACACCGGCTGCAGAAATGGCCGACGATGTTCCCATGTCAGTCAAAAAGGAACGTCTGACCCAGCTGCAGCAGTTGATCCAGTCACAGGCAGCGGCCATTTCCAGGGATATGGTGGGAACACAGCAGAAAATTCTGGTGGAAGGGGCGTCGCGGAAGAACCCGCGTGAACTGTGTGGCCGTACCGAGAACAACCGTGTGGTCAATTTCATTGGCCCTTCAGGGCTCGTGGGGCAGTTTGCCCGGGTGACCATTACTGAGGCGCTTCCGAACTCCTTGCGAGGCCGGCTGGTCTAAGTTATGCTGAAACAAACAGCGATCAGAGGTGTTAAACCAGCCCCATCGGGCTTACATTCCATTCATTGATAGATCAACAATCATCTACGACTCTCCAAGTTGTTTTGGAACCTGCGGACAATGGCAGGCTTGCGAATCTATGCGGGCAATACGACGAAAATCTGAAACAAATCGAAAAACGTCTTGGCGTTGAAATCGCCAGTCGCGGTAACCGGTTTCGTATCGTCGGATCGACTCAACCGGCAGAGACGGCATCTCGTTTGCTCCACCATCTTTTTAATGCCACGACATCGGAAACCATCACGCCTGAGCATGTTCATCTTTCCTTGCAGGATGCCAGTCTGGAGGAGCTGCTTGCAGATGAAAGCCAGGCCGAAGTCCCTGTGACCATCCGCACCCGCAGGGCCGTCATCAAAGCCCGGGGTGCGAATCAGCAGCGTTATCTCAAGAATATCCTCAGTCACGATATCAATTTTGGCATCGGTCCTGCGGGTACGGGAAAAACCTATCTGGCGGTCGCTTGCGCCGTTGCCGCCTTGGAAGAGGAGTCGGTCAAACGACTGATACTTACCCGGCCTGCGGTTGAAGCTGGCGAGCGCCTGGGGTTTCTGCCAGGAGACCTGGCACAAAAGGTCGATCCCTACCTTAGGCCGCTTTACGATGCCTTGTTTGAGATGTTGGGTTTCGATCGAGTGAGCAAACTGATGGAACGTAACGTGATCGAGGTTGCGCCCCTCGCATTCATGCGGGGACGCACGCTTAACGATTCATTCATCATTCTCGACGAGGCACAAAATACCACTACCGAGCAGATCAAAATGTTTCTGACCCGGGTGGGCTTTGGTTCCACCGCCGTGGTCACTGGCGATGTCACCCAGATCGACCTTCCCAGAGAGCGGCCGTCCGGCCTCAAGCATGTGCTGGAGGTACTGGATGGAGTGGAGGGGATCAGTTTCACCTATTTTGATGCCCGTGACGTGGTACGGCATCCATTGGTGCAACGTATCGTTTCGGCCTATGAGGCGCACGAAAGACGCACGCGGGGGCCCGCTGGAGCCTGAATGATGGCTACCATTGATATCCAGTCCGTTTCACAGGCTCCATGCCCTTCCAGCAGGGAACTGGTCCGCTGGGCTGAGGCAGCGCTTGAAGGGAAGGATGCCGAGTTATCCCTTCGGCTTGTGGATGAAGCAGAAATGGCCAAACTCAATCTCCGTTATCGTCAGCGGTCAGGTCCCACCAATGTGCTTAGTTTTCCTTTTGACGCACCTGCAGAAGTGGCACCTGGTTTTCTGGGTGACGTGGTGATTTGTGCTCCGGTGGTGGCAAGGGAAGCCAAAGCGCAGGGAAAAGCGGAATCGGCTCATTGGGCCCACATGGTTGTTCATGGCATTTTGCATCTGCGCGGATACGATCATCTCACTTTAGAAGAGGCCGAGGAAATGGAAATCAAGGAGCGCCAGATCCTGTCCAGCCTGGGATATCAAGATCCTTATCTGATCGAGGAAATCATCCAATCATGAACGACCAACAAACGGGAGACAGTAGCTGGGTCGAACGTCTGAGTCAGTTCTTCACCGGCGAGCCCAAGGATCGTAACGATCTGATGGAAATACTTCGCGATATGCAAAAGCGCCACATCATCGACAGAGATGCCCTTTCGATGATCGAAGGCGTATTGATGGTGTCAGAGCTCAGGGTACGGGACATTATGATCCCACGAGCACAGATGGCAGTGGTGAATCAGGATTCCATTCTCGAAGAAGTATTTCCCCTGGTGATCGAAACGGCCCACTCCCGCTTCCCCGTCATTGGGGAAGACCGCAGTGAGGTGGTGGGGATCATGCTGGCGAAGGACCTGCTACCTTTTGCATTGAGGCATGAGTTGCAGCAGCCTGTGAAGAAGGTGATGCGTCAGGCCCTGTTCGTGCCTGAAAGCAAACGGCTCAACGTGATGTTGCGGGAATTCCGTATGCGCCGTCAGCACATGGCGATCGTCATCGACGAATATGGAGCTGCAGCAGGTCTGGTGACGATCGAGGACATCCTTGAACAAATCGTTGGCGAAATCGCCGACGAGCATGATCTGGAGGAAGAGTTTATCTTCCGGCGCAGCAAGCGTGTCTATACCGTCAAGGCGGTGACTCCAATCGACGAGTTCAATGACTACTTCGACAGCCAGTTCAGCGATGAGGACTTCGATACCATAGGTGGGCTGATCGTCCACACACTTGGACACGTACCCAAGAAAGGTGAAAAGGTGCGCCTCGACCACTTCGAGTTTGAAGTGCTCAGGGCTGACAAAAGAAGGGTGCATCTGCTCAAAGTGAAGTTGCTGGAACCTGAGACCCAGCTGAGCGGTGACCATTAAACCTCTGGTTGCCATCCTTGCGGGGGCTTTCCTTGCCGGGGCGCTGTTGCCTCTGTCCTTCGCTCCTTATGGCCAGACTTGGTTGGCACCATTGTCTCTGGCCTTGCTGTTCTATCAATGGCTGCGGGCAGACTCTCCCGGTCAGGCATTCGTGATCGGTTACCTGTTCGGGTTGGGCCAATTCCTTTTTGGTGTGTGGTGGATCTATGTCAGCATGCACCAATACGGAGGAGCCAGCCCCCTGGTGGCGGCAGGTCTGACGTTACTTTTCAATGCAACCTGGGCCTTCTTTCCGGCTGTTACCGGCTGGCTGACGAGGTGGTCGATTGGTCAACAATCGCCATCATGGCAAAAAATCCTGCTGCCGCCCACTTTTTGGACGATCATGGAGTGGTTACGGGGCTGGATCCTGAACGGGTTCCCCTGGCTACAGATCGGTTACAGCCAGACAGACACCCCTCTGGCGGGATTTGCCCCGCTTCTTGGAAGTTACGGGGTGGGATGGTTGGTTGTTTTGACCGCTGCTGTGTTTGTTTATCTATGGCAGGAAAGGCGTGCCGCCGGACCTTGGGTGGGCCTGGTGGTGCTGATCTGGACCATGGGTGCGGCATTGAAAGTGGTCGAATGGACCCGCCCTTCCGGACCCGCGTTGCAGGTGGTGCTGTTGCAGGGCAACATTCCCCAGGAAATGAAGTGGCGTCCAGAGACCCGAAGGCAGATCGTGACCACCTATCTGGATTTGACCCGTCGTCACTGGGGGGCGGATCTGATCATCTGGCCGGAGACTGCAGTACCTGCATTCCTTCATCAGGTGCGTGACAGCTTGCTGTCGCCCCTGCAACAGGAAGCCATCCAGCACGGAACCGATCTTTTGCTCGGGATCCCTGTGAAGGAGCCTGATGGCAGCTATTACAATGCATTGATTGCCCTGGGGAAGTCACCGGGGAAGTATTACAAGCGGCATCTGTTGCCATTCGGTGAATACCTTCCTTTACGCAGTGTGTTGGGGTTCGTGCTCGAATTGCTGGATATTCCCCTGGGCGATTTTACTCGGGGAAGCGACGACCAGCCCTTGTTGCAAGCGGCCGGTTATCCACTGACGGCGACGATTTGCTATGAAGATACTTTTGCCAGAGATGCCTTGGTGGGGATGCCTGAGGCAGCTTACATCGTCAATGTGACCAACGATGCCTGGTTTGGCGATACCGCAGCTCCCCATCAGCATGTACAAATGGCGCAGATGCGAGCACTCGAGGCGGGACGTTATCTACTTCGGGCGACCAATTCCGGCGTGACGGCGGTGATTGGACCAGATGGTCAGATTGTCTCCAGTGCCGCTGTGTTCGTGCCCACGTCGCTGACCGAATCCTTTGTTCCCATGAGGGGATCGACTCCCTACGTCCTTTGGCGGGACTGGCCATTGGGGGTGGGCATGGGAATCATCTTGTTGTCGGCTTTCCGCCGAAGACTGAAAATGGGTTGAATCCCCCCTTTTTCAAGGGGGGAAAGCAGAGGCGATGTTTTCTGCGTGTAAAATTTAAGAGTATTTGTCAGACCAGGTTTCTGGCCCGGATGAAGGCTTCCCGGAAATCAAAATAGACGGGCTTTTCTCCCAGCAGCAGATCTCTGAGCATTGCATTCTGCAGCATGTATTTGATGTTGCCGACAGCCAGGGGTCCCACGCTGATAGCTCCCGGGCTGTTCGGTGCAGTGGTAAGAGGCGCTCCAATATCTTTGTATTTGACGCCTTCGATACCTGCAGGCTTCACTGCATTGACGTCGCCCACGACCTTCAACCGGGTGGCGGATTCCAGGATCTCCTGATCAAGTACCTGGATGCCGGCCTTGGTGGTATTGAAAATGATGTCGGCACGTGCTACCAGCCAAGCCTTGCTGGCTCCTGAGCTGGCGAAGGTGCCCTTGATGTTGCAACCGCAGCGCCGGTTGTATTCATTGGCAAGCTGCATGGCCGTATCCAGGCTCAAATGATCGATGATGGTGACATCGGCGCCTGCCAGCGAAGCAATCACCCCGGTGGAGATGCCCACAGGTCCGGTGCCGCCGAAAACGATAGCCCGGGTGCCTTGTAATTCCATGCCATGATGTTCCTTGAGTTGTTTTTCCACCAGGGCCACCAATGCAGTGGCCGTGGTGAAAGCCCCGGAAGGGTCTGCTATCACCGAGACTTCGAAAGGAGGTTGCATGGCCTGTTTGGTGGTTTCCATCATATCAAGGGCGATACCGATGTCGCGCCCGCCAATGAAAATGGCGGTTTTTTTCACGCCCGATGGGCCGCGGGAGAAGATGATATCCTGAGTCAGGCTGTGGACCTGACTGGACTCCACGTTGGCATGGGGAAAGATCATGTCGAAACCTGCATCCACCGCCATATTGATATCGAAGGGACTGACCTGGGGGCGCGGGCTGAGCATGTGAAGGACTGAACGGGTGGTCATAGGTTCGGTTTCCTCGTGTGTCAACGTTGAGATTGAACGATTTCGCGTGCGACGGCAAATGCCTGATCGTAATGGAGATAGACAGGCTTGTCGTTCTCACGCATCAACTGCAGCAGCCGTTGATGGGCCTTGTATTTGATGTTGCCGATGGCCAAGGCACCGATGCCGACAGCGCCGGAAGGCGATCCTTCGATCGGAGAGCCGTCGGCAAAGGCATCGATGCCCGCGATGCCTGCTGGAGGCACGGCGTTGACATCCGCAGCGACCTTGAGATTGGGCGCCGCTGCCACTTGATCTGCTGTGAGCAACTGAATGCCTGCGGCGCCAGTGGCGAAGATCACGTCGGCGATGGGCAGGTGTTTTTCCAGGCTATCATTGCCTTCGGCCCTGATTTGGGTCTTTCCTTCTCCAAAAAAGGAATTGCACAGGTTGGCGATGCGTTCTGACTTTTCCTTCTGCCGGCCGAAGATGGTCACACCGGCGCCCGCTTTGGCGCAAAGAACGGCAGCGATTTGGCCGACAGGACCCGTTCCGGCCAGAATGATGACGTTCTTGCCGGTCAAATCCGTGGAAAATTTCTTGGCAAGTTCTCTTTCTGCGGCCGCGACCATGGCGGCGGCGGTGGTGAAGGCACCGGAGGGATCTGCCAGTACCGGGATCTCGAATGGTGGCACCATCGCCTGTTGAGCCGATTTGAGCATTTTGATCGCCATCTCAGGATCACGGCCACCGATGAAACAAGCAGTACGCTTGACGCCGGCCGGCCCGCGCGAGAAGATCGCATCCTGGATGAGGGCACGGATCTCATCGTCGGTGACGTTAAGATAAGGCATGGTCACCTGCCAGCCGGCATCCTGGGCCATGTTGACATCGAAAGGACTCAGGTTTTTTTCGGTTGTGAGCATATGAAGAATATAAGGTTTTTCCATGGACATACCCTTGTTATTTTCGCGATCGCCTAAGCCGGCCTGGAAGGAGCCAAGATAGGCGCCAAACCGAAGCAATTATCACTTGGGACGTATGCAAAAACAACTTTTTCGCCTTTACCCTCCACCTTATGCCGAGGTTTCCCTGCAGGGTTTGTATTTACAGCATCAAGTCTACGAACAGGGAAGGGTGGGACAACCTTTCGTCTATGCCAATTTTCTCGCCAGCCTCGATGGCAGAATCGCTTTGGAAGATATTCATACGGGCAGGCCCTACCTGCCAAAGAGCCTGACGACCCCGGCGGATTTTCGCTTGTTTCTCGAATTGGAGGCCCAGGCCGATTGCCTGGTCACCCACGGGGGGTATCTGCGTGCGTTGGCCGAAGGCCTGCTGGGAAACATCCTGCAGATCGGCGCCCATCCTGCCGGGGTGGATCTGGTGGATTGGCGCAAGGCGCGGGGGTTGGCTCCACAACCGGCGCTTGCCATTGCCAGTGCCAGTCTCGATTTCGTGATTCCTCGATCAGTGCGTGAGCATGGGCAGTCCGTTTACATCTTCACAGGTGAAGGCGCCGATCCGATCAAGGTGGAAGGATGGCGCAAGGAAGGTTATCCGGTGATTTTCGCCGGCAAGGGCTGCCTGGTCGAGGGACAGAAGCTGATTCCTATCCTTGGTGATTTCGGTTACCGCAGTATCTATCTGATTGCCGGACCATCCATGTTGGATACGGTGGTACGTAACAGCTGGTTGAATAGGCTGTACCAAACCACGACTCACCAATTGATGGGTGGAGAGGCTTTTCGTACCATGGTGCCAGGCCCTGAGTTGGGACCTGCCGGCCATCTGATCCTGCGTTCCCTCTATTTCGATCCCAAGGGCCCGGGGGGGACGGGCCAATGGTTCTCCCGCTTCGACATTCAATGAGGGGATGAAGCCTGATGTTCCGCTTCTCTGGCTCCGCCAATATCGCCCCTTTGGTATCTGGCCCTGGCGATCAAGCTCCAATTTTGCCGGATCAGATCTGCCTGGCCCCCTGCAAGACTCAGGGATTTTTTTGCCAGTTCCTCGGCCAACCCTGGTTGTTCCTGCTGTAATCGGATCCTGGCCAACTGGTACCACAGCCTGGCATTTCCAGGCTGGATTCTGAGCGCTCTTTCCAGCTTCGATGCGGCGCGCTCCAGATCGCCCCGGCTCCGGTCACTTTCAGCCTGCTGCATCAGATGATGGCACTGCTGTCGGAGCTGCATCATATGTCCTGCATTCCGTATACGGGAAACCTCGAATCGGCGAGGTCAAGCATTCGTTCTGGGGCGCTGGCTGGTCTG
>JALVSV010000505.1 GCA_027024125.1 Methylothermaceae bacterium
CCCCCGGCGTAAAGAACCCCAGCGACCGCCACGCCGCCGCCCCCGGCGTAGCCGCTCCAGTGGGGGAGAAAGGGCTCAACGCGCACCGCAGAAAGAACAGCCAGATGAAAAGTCTGTCCAGCCGGAGGCGGAATCAAAAACCGAGGAGAAAAATTCACAGCCTCCTGCTCGTAGACGCTCCGGCAACCGAAGAGGCACATCTCGCCGCCGCCGCGGAGGACGAAGACAATATCAAGGGTCCCAGGAAAATACGGCCAAAGCAGGAAGCGAATCGGCCACCGTGAGCGACCAGACGCCTCAGGAAATTTCATCTGAGCCAAGTGGTGACTCGCCATCGACACCAGCAGAAAAGGTCGTATCGGAAAAACCGGCCCAGACCCCCATCGCACTGCCCTCCCCTGCCGTAGAAAAACCCCAGCAGGAGCAGAGCAGCAAACACAGAAAGGAAAAGGTCCCGGAAGAACAAAATTCAGACGACTGACGTATCGGCCGGACGATTTTCGAAGCCTGGATCAGGCATAAAGATTGAGCAGGCGATTCCCTGAAACCGGGAGCTGACCTGTTTGATTGCCCGCCCCATGATCCAGATCAGGCTCCCCATCTTGCGGGTTTGGAGATTCGTAGTCATTGTCAGATCCATGGTGACCGGCATGGAACTGCCGTTGATCCGGCAACGCGTCCCCCGTCACCTCCACCTGGACCAACTGCAGCTGTTGGACACCAAACATCTCCCGTAACCTGGGCAGCGCACTCTCTATGGCATCACGGACGACCGCATGGTGGGAGGAGAACTGAATGCTCGTCTGATCGTCCTGCATGTGTATCCGGACCTCGATTGGTCCCAAATGCTGTGGATTGAGTCGCAATTCCGCAACCTGGAGTGACCTGCCGTGCATCCACAGCATCCTTTCCCCCAGATCATTTGCCCACTCAGGGTGGTCGAATGGCCGTGGCAGATTCAGAGTCGTACTCTGGGGAGCCTTGTCTTCCCCTGACACGGTTAGAGGGACAGAAGAGGCGGAGTTTCTGGCAGAATCCACAATCTCCGGGACATCTCTCTGCTGATACCGTGACGAAGAATCGTCTGTGATGCTCCTCTCTGACCTTCCAGTCAGCACCCTCGGTTGTGGATTTTCCTCCAAACGGTCAACCACGTCCTCGGTACCTTCTTCAGACGGATCGGATGACAGGAGTTCATCATGGTTTGCCGATTCTTTCCATAACGGCCGCATCGATTCCCAATTTTCCTGCATTGGCAGAGTGAAGTTTCCACCGGAAAAACCCTCCTTCGAATGGACACCACTTTCTATTTCTAGCGTGGCGTCCGACAGCGGTGAATCCGGAGGGCCTGGGTCTGATTCGTGCACCTTGTCGACGATACTTTCCGTTTCCTTCATTGCGGGTGGAGAAGGAAAGGCTTCAGACAAACCTTCCTCCGGACTGGCTTCGTGATTCTCAGGAACTTCCAGACTCATCCGGGGCAGTCTCTGTCCCGTCAGGGAATCACTACCAGATCCCGTTTCACCGTCCTGAAAGATTTCGCTCAATATCGTGGACTCTTGTTGGGATTTGGCAGGTGCAGGCTCTTCTCCTTGCAGCGCCTGTAGTGGTGGACCAACCTGAAAACTGAAAGTTTTCAGTTGCGCCTTTAAAGCATGCAGGTTCTCCAGGAAATCCCCGTCTTCGGACAACGGCAGCTCCATTTCCCGGATCCACTGATCCCACTCTTCAGGCTTCCGGGGGAGCTGAGCCGACGAATACTGCCCGGGCACGACACTTACCTGCTGAAGAAACGAGGCAAACCCTTCAGTGACCTCTTCAACCTCGAGGGCCTTCTGCACTGTGGTATCCGGCATGACTGCCGCCACGATGGAAGCCAGCGCCCCAGTGGGATCAATATTCATTGTTCAGTTCCCCAAAATATTATCGATGCAGATATTCAGGCAAAATGTGCGCCAAACCCTAGAAAAACCATGGCGATGGACCTGATCAGCATTGCTTCTTGCGCCGTCTTGCTGCGACCCGGTCGTCCAGCTCACTCTGCATACGCTTCTCCATGAGCTTCTGCTCCTGCATGGCAAATTTGCGCTGAACCTTGCCAATCCCTTTTCTCCGGCAATGGATTTCCCTCCATGACCGTTGCAATGCGGCATGTTCTTGCCGCATCTTTTGCAATGCCGTTTCCTGTTCCTCGATCACCCGTCCCAGGTTGGCCAGAAATGCCCGGTATTCGTTCAGTTGCATGGCATTCATGCTCATGCCCTGTTGTTGGAGCCTGGCACAATAGTCCAGACGGAACTGCCGCATCGCCTCAATCTGGGCAAGGGTCTGGTCGATCTGCCGTGTCGCCTGGGCCAGAATCTTGGCCGCCTCGCTTTCCTGCTCTGCGGTAAAATCAACCACCTGCTGCAAACGTTGGCTTCGCTTCATGTTCCGCTCATAAGATCCGTCAAGGCCTGTCTGCTCTGCTCCAGATACACCGGCTCGTACATCCCCTGTTGCAGAAATTCGGCGATCTTTGGTTGCAGGGAGATCGCCTGATCGATCTTGGGATCGGAACCTGGCTGATAAGCGCCCAAAGTAATCAGATCACGATTGTTCTGATATAAGGAATAATGCTTTTTCAGGCGTCTGGCAGCCTCCAATTGCGCCTGGGAAACGATATCGGCCATCACTCTGCTGATGGAGGCCTCGACATCGATGGCAGGATAGTGGCCGGATTCAGCCAGTTCCCGGGACAACACGATGTGTCCATCAAGAAT
>JALVSV010000506.1 GCA_027024125.1 Methylothermaceae bacterium
GAAAGCCTACTTCAATGCCGATGGTTCATTCATCAACAAACTGAAAGACTGACCGCCCGACAACCTACCCATAAAGGCCTTTCATGCCTGTTCAATGGCAAAAACCTTTCCAATCCATCGTGGCGATCCTGATCACCTGGGCAGTAGGTCACCTGCTTGCTCTTACCGACACCTTCGCCTCGACCCCCCTTTTGGACACCCTGTCCCTGGCCGATCTCGCCCTGCTGTTTGCTCGCATTGCCATTCTGGCCCTGCTGCTGGTCCTGGCACGTCAACTGCAAACGGTCCTACCAAAAAATGGCAAAGGGTCTTCGTTCCTCAGGGCTGTTCTGACCCCCTTGGCCACCCTGATCATTTTGCTGACAGGTCAAAATGTGGTTTTGGAAGTACTGGATTCTTTCCTCTCCCACAGCGGGGAACAAATCCTGATTCTGTGCTTCTGGCTGGCAGCCCTGGGGTGTACCGGATGGCTGATCTGGCGAAGTTATCTTCACGGCCCGGAGCTGGTGGCTGGCTTCATTGCCCTTGGTCACAGGTTCAGCCAAACAAGGGAAGCACTCAAGACATGCCCACAATGCGGGGCCCATTTGAAAGAAGTGGCAAACTATTGTGGCTACTGTGGCGCACCCTTGACATCCAATTTGGACGGTGTAGAAGCAACCGAACCAGAAGGCCTTCAATCTGACACTCAACCCTAAACGACTTTCGACAAAGCCTCAAGGCAACGGTAGAATCAGGGAGTACAACAATTTCACCCAGAACAAACAGGAGGACACCATGTTTCTGAAAAAGAAATCCGATGGTCATCTGGTCGAAGTGCTCAGCATGAAGGATCTTGTCAATCCTCTACACAAGGAAATCGTTGGGCGCATTCACTATGGGGAAGAACCCGGAGATCCGGAAAAGTATACCAAGCACGATTTGATATTCCCTTCCGGCGAAGAACTGCCCAGATGCTGGACCGACATCCATTACCGGGACGACGAGTTGTTCAAACGCCTGCACATCAAGGCATAAAACGACAGCGGGTTTTGGATTTCTCCAAAACCCGCATTTTCCTTGTCTTCAAAGGAATGTATCAATATTCCACGTTTTTATCGCTTTCGATCAAAGCCTGAATGAAATCGGGCATCTCTTTGATTTCGGCATTGGGGATCATTGTGTCCACTCCCACTCCCCTGGCCACTGCACAACCCTTGCATACCCATATGGGAATCTTCATTTCTGTCACCTCGGCCAATACGTCTTTCAGCGGCTTGACGTTCACCCCAACAATATGATCGGCAGCACCTGGTCTCGCCAGGGCCGTGGCCTCATCCCAAAGCCAAACGATCGGTTCGTGGCCCTGGGCCTTAGCAGCCTTGGCAGCAATATAGGGAAGGGTGGCCAAGGTGGGGTTTTCGGTCCCGTGTTTAGCTGATATCAGAATCTTTGCCATGATTGTTTCTCCTTGTTTCGCTGTGGTTTCAAAGGTGTATATGGTAGCTGGGTGGAAAAAAACAAGCCGGGCCAGAGCCCGGCTCAAGAGGGAGGAAAATGGCCCCTAAAATTCCAGTTCGATATTGCCACTACCCAAGACATTGAGTGGAATCTTGAGATAGCGCTTGCCGTTTGCCTCCGGTGACGGCATGTATCCAGCACGGATATTGACCTGTAACGAAGGAAGGATGTACTGTGGCGCGGGCAGCACCTGATCGATTCCGTCGCGGATCTTGACGAACTGCTCCTCGGAGGTACCATCATGCACCAGTGGATTGCGCTCGCGCTCCTCCCTGACCGTAGTCACATGACGTGGTCCCGGTGCCGTGATCCGGTAGTCGTGACACATATAGAGCTTGGTATCGTCCGGCAGCGTCAGAATCTTTTCCCGGATGGATTTGTAGAGCGCTCTGGAACTGCCATTGGGAAAATCGCAGCGGGCCGTACCGTAATCCGGCATGAATACGGTATCGCCCACGAACACCGCCTCCTCGTTGACCACATAGCTGACACAGGCAGGGGTATGGCCAGGGGTATGCATCACCCTGACAGGCACATTGCCAATGGTGAAAGTTTCACCTTCGGTAAACAGATGATCGAACTCAGAACCATCGCCTGAAACGTCATCGACATTGTACAGCCCCTTGAAGAACTGCTGGACTTCCTTCACGTGCTCCCCAATGGCGATCTTGCCGCCAACTTTGGCCTTGATGTAGGCCGCCGCACTCAGATGATCGGCGTGGGCATGGGTTTCGAGCAACCATTGCACCGTCAGACCTTGGGCTTTCACATAATCGATCACCTGGTCGGCAAATTCGGTGCTGATCCGGCCGGCGTTATAGGCGAAATCCAACGCCGAATCGATGATGGCGCACTGCTTGGTCTCTGGACACGCCACCACATAGGTGAAAGTATCACTTTGCGTATGAAAGAAGTGTTGAATGGTGGGTGATGTCATATTTTTTCTCCTGGATTTTTCTAATTAAACAAGCCTGTCAAACCGGCCCGTGTCCGCTACCAAAATCACGCGGCACCGGCACCGGCCACTGACGCCCCTGCACCAATCCCTTCCAATAGACTAAAGGCAGTACATAACGCTTGAGCAGATACATGCTCTTTCGCTCCTTACCCTGATCGAAAGGAAAGGTCTCACGTACCTCGCCGCCGTACACGAACTCGGCCAGGATCGTCTTGCCGAAACCTGTGACCAAGGGGCAGGAACCGTAACCATCATAGCGTGCGGTCAAGGGTTCGCCACGCATCGCCTTGGCAAGATTGCGTG
>JALVSV010000507.1 GCA_027024125.1 Methylothermaceae bacterium
CTTCGTGATCACCAATGCCCTGCCGGTGGTGTTGATCGGCATCGCCGTGGCCGATTCGATCCATATCCTCAGTGAATACTATCAGCGCATGGCCGAGGATCCGGATGCCGATTCGCGCTCCCTCACAGTGGCCACCATGGTGGAAATGTGGCGGCCCATCACTCTGACCTCAGTCACCACCATGGCGGGTTTTTTGGGACTGACCCTCGCCTCGGTGATGCCACCGATGAAATTTTTCAGCCTGTTTGCCCTGCTGGGGGTCTTCGTGGCCTGGATCTATTCACTGATCGTCGTCCCCGCCTGGCTCACCCTCCTCCGCCCCAAACCCAGTCGTGCCTATTCCCGTGCCCGGGGTGCCGACGGTTTCGGCAGAGGGTTGAGCTGGCTGGCCCCGGTGGTGATCCGTTTTCCGAAGACCCTCATTTTGATTTCCCTGGCAATCCTGGTCACCGGAGGTATCGGCGCCTCGAAGATCGAGCTGAACGAGAACCTCATCCGCACCTTCGATCCCGAAGAGCCCCTGTTCATCGCCGACAGTGTTCTGAACCGCTGGTTCGACGGCACCCACTACCTGGACATCCTGATCGAGACCCCTGCCACCGAAGACCTGTTTAAACCGGAGAACCTCAAACGAATCGAGGCCCTTCAAGCCTTCGTCCAAACCCTACCCCACGTCCGGGGCAGCACCTCCCTGGTCGATTACCTGAAGCAGATGAACCGGGCCTTGAACGAGGGCCGTCGACAAGCCTACCGCCTCCCTGAGGAGGCCAATCTGGCCGCCCAGTATTTCCTTCTCTACAGCGCCAGCGCAAGTCCTGAGGACTTCAACGACATCACCGACTACGACTACCGCCTGGCCAACGTGCGGGTCCGTCTCAACGACGGCCGTTACTCGGTGGCCAAAAACGTAGTCGAAGCCACCCAGGAGTTTCTCGACCAGCACTTCAATCAGCCCGGCATCCATGCCGCTCTGAGTGGCCGGGTCAATGTCGACGTCCATTGGATCCGGCGCCTCGGTAACACTCACTTCGTCAGCATGGCCATTTCCCTGGGTTTGGTATGTCTGATGGCAGCATTCAGCTTTCGTTCGCTGGTGGCAGGATTCATGGCCATGCTGCCGGTGGTGGTGACCATTCTGATGATCTACGCGGTGATGGGTTTCTCCGGGATCTGGCTGTCGATCAGCACCACGATGTTTGCCGCCATCGCCATCGGCCTGGGCGTGGATTTTTCCATTCACACCCTGGAGCGCCTGCAAACCGGGATCCGGAAGGGAGACACCATTGACGAGGCCATCCGCCACCTCTATCCCACCACGGGCCGGGCACTGCTATTCAATTTCGCCGCCCTGGCCCTGGGATTTGGTGTGCTGTCCACCAGCAAGGTGGTGGTACTGCAGGAATTTGGCGTTCTGGTGGCAGTTGCCATCGCCACCAGCTTCCTCACCAGCATGACCCTGCTGCCGGCCCTGGTCAAAGTATTCCATCCCCGCTTCATGACCACCAAAGACACCGTTTCACCTTTCACCAACACACATGGAGAAACTACATGAACACCCTCCTCGCTCTATTGGCCGTAACTCTATTGATGTTCACCGATGGCGCTTCTGGCACGGAACTTCCCAGCGGCGACGAGATCGCCCGCCGTATCAACGCACGCGACGAAGGCATTGCCGTCTCCCGCAAAGTGACCATGGAAATGACGGAAACCAGCGGCAAATCCCGAACCCGCGAAACCCAGGGATTCAGGAAATATTATGGACGCGAAAAACGCACCGTGATTTTTTATCTCAGCCCCAGGAGCATCCGCGGCACCGCTTTTCTCACCTACGACTACCCCGAACCTGGGCGGGACGACGATCAATGGCTGTACCTGCCAGCCCTGCGCAAAGTCCGCCGTATTTCGGCCTCCGACCGGGGGGACTATTTCCTGGGCACCGACTTCACCTATGAAGACATCAAACTGGAAACCCGCGTCTCCCTCAAGGATTACCGGCGCAAAACCGTGGGTGAGGACGAAGTCGATGGTGTCCACTGTCTGCTCCTGGAAAGCCGCCCGGTGTCCCCGGAGATAGCCGAAGAGCTGGGTTATGGCAAGGTGCTGCAGTGCGTCGATGACCGGATCTGGATGGTACGCCGTTCCCAGATGTGGGATCTCAAGGGCCAGCCACTCAAGACCATCCACTTCCGCGACATTCGTCAAGTCCAGGGGATCTGGACACCTCACCTGATCGAAGTGGTCAACCACAAAACCGGACACCAGACCCGTTTTCACTTTGCCAACGTGGACTACCAGTCAGGGGTTGATGACCGTATCTTCACCCAAAACGCTCTGAAACGCGGCTGGCGCCGCTGAACACGGCAGGTCCGGTGAAAATCATCCTTGCCATGCTGCCGGCTCTGGGATTCCTCTGGCCTTGGGTGACTGGAGCCTTGGAAATGGAGTCCTCGTTGATGGTGACCGGCCAGTGGGCCCTGGGAACCGGGTCAGGCAGCACTCAGACTCTGAGCGGGATCTTCCAGCCGGAAGTCAATCTATCCTTCAACCACGGCTGGCATCTCACCACTTCCCTGCGCCTGCGTTCCGAAGCCCGGAACGGAATGCAGCCGGGTGACATCGAACGTGGGGCTTACAGCCCTTACAGCAGGCCCGCCCTGCTCCATGAGTCGACCGAGCTGGAACTTCGCGAGCTTTTTCTCCAGGGCCAGCTCGGCGAGATCCTCTTCACCTTGGGAAAGCAACAGGTGGTGTGGGGCAAGGCCGACGGTCTCAAAGTGCTCGACATCGTCGACCCCCAGTCGTTTCGCGAATTCATCCTGGAGGATTTCGACGACTCCCGGATACCCCTTTGGACCTTGAATATCGAACGGCAGATCGGCAACTGGGACTTGCAGTTGCTGTGGATTCCCGACCCCACCTTTCATGCCATTCCAAAACGGGGGGCCACTTTTGCCTTCACTTCCCCCGAACTGGTTCCCACCGCACCACCCGGCGTCACCGTGAAGCTCAACGACCCCAGGCGCCCCAACCGGCCATTGAAGGATTCCGATGCCGGCCTGCGGGTGGCGACCTTTTGGCGGGGATGGGACATCACTTTCAACTATCTCTATCAATACGCCAATCTTCCGGTGCTGCGGCAAAACGTCGCCCTGGTGGAAGGAAAACCGGAAGTGATCGTCACCCCGGGATACGAACGCACCCATGTGCTGGGCACCACCTTCAGCACCGCGCTGGGCGACTGGGTGCTCCGTGGCGAGGTGGGCTATTTCAGCCGCACGTTTTTTATCGGCAAGGACCCAACACGCCACCATGGCGTGGTCAAAAGCCCGCATTTGAACTACGTACTGGGACTGGACTGGAATGGTCCGGCCGACATCCTTATCAGCGGCCAGTTGATTCAAAGCTGGATGCTGAAACATGCCCAACGCGGTACCGGCAACCGCCTGGACAGCACTTTGACCCTGTTGATGCGGAGACTTTTTTTGTACGACACCCTGACCGCCGAAGTCCTGGTCATCGCTAACTTCAATCATGGAGATGGCATCGTCAGGCCGAAACTCCGCTATCAGTGGCTTGACCACCTGGACATCTGGCTCGGTGCCGACGTGTTCTTCGGTGACCGAGAAGGAGTCTTCGGCCAGTTCGGCAACAACGGCCGGGTTTTGCTCGGCTTCGAGAGTGCTTTTTAACCCCCCCAACAGACGAGGTTCATCATCATGTACAAACACAAACCCTTTACCGACAAAATCGTCATCGTCACCGGTGCCTCCAGTGGGATCGGCCGGGCCACCGCACTGAAGTTCGCCAAGGGGGGCGCCAGCGTCGTCCTGGCAGCCCGTTCCCACGACAAACTCAAGCGGGTTGCCGATGAAATCGCCCCGTTCGGGACACCCGTCCACGTCGTATCCACCGACGTCGCCTCCCGGGAACAGGTGGACGCCATGGTCCAGGGGGTGGAAAAGGAGTTTGGCCGGATCGACATCCTGATCAACAATGCCGGCGGCGGCGCGGTGGGAACCGTGGAAGACAGCCAGTTCGCCGATCAGGCCAGAAAACTGCTGGAGGTGGATTTCTTCGGCAAGGTGTATTGCAGCCAGGCCGTTCTCCCCATCATGCGCCGCCAGGGCCAGGGGGTGATCGTCAATCTGTCTTCGGTGGTGGGCAGGAAGGCATTTCCCAGGTTTGGCGCTTATTCAACCGCCATGCATGCAGTCAGTGCCTTCTCCGATACCCTCAGGCAGGAACTGCATGGCAGCGGGATACAGGTCACCACGGTGTATCCTGCGCTGACACAAACGTCTTTTTTCTCCGGACTTCCCAAGGACAGGATGCCGGTCCAGTTCACTCATATGAGGCCACTCGCCCCAGAAACGGTGGCCCGGGCAATTGTGCGGGCAGTGCGCAAACGTTCTCCCAGATTGATTCTTCCCTGGCAGCCTCCCCTCATGCTGCTGGGTGACACCGTTTCTGCAAGATTTGGGGACTGGTTCGTACGGATGATGGACAAGGGGTGGTTCATGCGTTTGATCGGGATGTATGGCCGTGGTCCATGAACCTACTCGAATCAAACCATTGATCTTTCGAGAGGCACTCAGGATCTCTACTCAACCTGACAGAGGTCATTTCGAACATATCCGAGAAAAGGTAACCATACACTATGGAGGGGGCACCCACTGTGTGAATATCCCTCTCCATAGTGAATCGCATCATTCGAATCAATCTTCGACTCTTGTGATCACCACCCTCACCACCGGGTTACGCCAGTCAAAATCCGCAGTCGTGAGATCCCCACTCCCGTGAATACCGGCATGGATATGGACGAAGCCCTCACCGCCGGCGCCAGGTGAGCCGCCCTCTCCACTGCAATAAGGACCAGGAATATTGACACAGAGTTCGTCATTGGGTTCGGTGCCCGCGTCATAGGCCGGACCGTATTCGACCACACGCCGATGCCCGCGTGGCAAGGGAAGATTCTGAAGGGAGAAAAAAGCATCGTTGGTGGGAACCAGCATGGCCACCAGGGAAATGCGATCGCGACCTGATCGAACCTTGAGCTGGAAGGTGACAGATTCACCTGGCGCCAGAAGACCATTGGTGGTGACCGTCTGATAAACCCGGGGATTGGCATTCAATACGTTATTCAGGGGGGCGGTATCACCCCCTTCTGCTAGGGCGGCAAGCGCCTCGCTTGCCGGTTCACCGGCATTGAAAAAAGGGTAATTGAGCGACCGATGGCTTGCCGCCAGAATCGGGGTGAAGTTCTGGCCCCGCGTCAAGTTGGTCACGGTGACTTCATACACCTTACCAGATTTATCAGCCTGAACGGCCAGGCTGGTCACCATCACTGAAGCCATAAAGATATTCAAGATGCTTTTCACTTTCATCGACATTCTCCTGAATTGGGAAGAGAGGATCGGCAATAGGGTCTTTTGCCTCGCCTACGATAGCGATGAAAGTGTAGTGAAGGCAGGTCACAAAAATATCGCAAACAAGTCATTTTTTTATCACAGTCTCTCGGGAGACTGTCATCTATTATTCAAATAGAGGCAGGTGGTCTGATCTGAAAAACGTCGTGAATTCTTTCTTGCTACGCAATCCTGCTGTGCAAGAAAGTCCTGTCTAAACTTTCCTGTTCGGGCGCTCACCCGGCTGCGAAAGTCCACTGGACTTTATGAACCACTTCCCTGTGGTTCACCCCGTTTGGGCCAATCCGTTGGCTGTTCAAATTTGCTCCCGACAAATTTGTCGGTCCGATTCGCCCCTGTAGGCTTCGCGCCGGGTTCCCTGGCGGCGAAGCCTTCGCATCAGATCTCCTGCCTCGTCTATTCAATCCATTACGTATTCAAATGACATGATCCTGCAGAGGCCGGGCCCTTGGATTACATCAGGGAACGACAGGCAGGGTAAATTGAACGGTTGTGCCTTGATCCGTGGCACTGTCGATGACGAGCTGGCTGTCATGCAACTCCAGAATACGCTGACTGATCGCCAGCCCCAGGCCAGCCGCCCCCTTTGGCTTGTCTGCCCTGCTCCTCGACTGGTAATAACGCTCATGGATAAAAGGCAGATCCTCGCCCGAGATCCCACTTCCGGTATCATGAATGCTGACACTGAGCCGGCCTCTTTTGGACTCCACTACGACAATGACCTGCCCCCCCTTTGGCGTGTGACGAAGAGCATTGTCAAGGAGGTTGTCAAGAACACGCTCAATCAGTCCGATGTCAGCCTCCACCTCAGGCAGGTTTTCCGTAATCCTGGCCTCGAGACGGACCCCCTGTTCCCTGGCAATCAGAGTATGTTTCAGGACCACATCCTGGACCAGTTCAGCCAGTGAGAATTTTTCACGTTTGAGCCGGACCTGTCCGGAATCCAGTTTGGCCAGTTCAAACAGGGCATCGACCAGCTTCCCGAGACCCTGGCACTGGCGCAGAGCATGCCGCAGGAATTCGGTCTGCTGTTCAGCAGCCAGTTGCTGACGTTTGATCAGTAGCGTTTCGAGATAGCCTTGGAGGGCGGCCAAAGGGGTACGCAAATCATGGGATACATTGGCCACCAGCTCGCGCCGCAAAGTATCCGTTTGCTGCAACGAGTCGATCTGAGCTTTGATACGCTCGGCCATGCGGGCAAAGGTCTGCTGCAGCACCCCGATATCATCGGTCAGGAACGGTTGTGCCGGATCTGGACGCTGGAAAGGGGCCGGTCTGTCCAGGTCAAAGTCTTGCATCGCCATAGACAACGCCCTCAGACGGCGTGTCTGGTAACGTAATACCAGCAGCCCCATGAACAGGGCAAGTACAGTACTGAGGGCAATGGCGTAGAGGGCGTACCGGGTGATATGGCTCTGTCGCAGACGCTGGGCAATGGCCTGGAGTTGTTCTCCCGCCAGCACCACGTACAGGTAACCCTGTGGAGAATCTGCATCGCCGATGGGCGCCACCGAGAAAATCTTTCTCTGACCGGGGTGGCGTGGATCGTCAGACAGCAGAGGCAGTGCTGGCTTACCTTGAAGGAAGGCGCGTACCGGCACCAGATCGACCTGTTGACTTTTGACGCTTCCTGGAGGCGCGGAGAAAGCAAGAATATGACCCCCTGGATCCAGCAGGTAGACCTCGATGCTCGGGTTGATCACCATATAGGTATGAAAAACGGATTCAAGCGAAGCCTCGCTGTAGCGACCGTTACTGATCGCAAGCCCGGTGTCCTTGATCAGATTGGCAGCCAGTTGCCGGTTAAGGCGTTGAGTCATCTCTTGATAGAATCTCTGACCGGCGTGGAGGGTAATCCATAGATAGAGACTGCTCAGCAACAAGACCAACACAATAAGGGCAGCCGCCAAGCGAGCATAGAGGGTCTTAAACACCTTCCACCCTTTCAGAGAACTTGTAGCCGACACCCCATACCGTAAGGATATAGCGTGGCTTTGACGGATCCGGTTCGATTTTCGCCCGCAACCGGTTGATATGGGAATTCACCGTATGCTCGTAACCTTCATGCCCATAGCCCCACACGGCATCCAGCAACTGGGTCCGGGTATAGGCTCGTCCCGGCTGTCTGGCAAATTCCAGGAGCAAATCGAATTCCTTGCTGGTCAGCTGCAACAGCCGTCCGTTACGCATCACTGTGTGTTTGTCTGAATCGATGATCAGGTCATGGATTTGAATGACTGGCTGGCCGGTAGCCAAAGGATCGGCTTGTGCCTTGGCCCGCCGAAATTGTGCATTCACCCGTGCCACCAGCTCCCGAATGCTGAATGGCTTGGTGATGTAGTCATCGGCACCGATTTCCAAACCTAACACCCGGTCAAGTTCCGTCGACTTCGCGGTCAGCATGAGGATAGGAATGTATGGAGGGAAGTCGCGCATCTGCCGGCACAGGTCCATGCCACCCATACCGGGCAGCATCAAGTCCAGGATGACCAGATCGGGTAACCGGTTACGGAACATTTCCAGTGCCGACCGGCCATCCGCACAGGACTCGACCTGATAACCAGCGTCACTCAGGTGCATCTGCACCAACTGAGCAATATCGGGATCGTCTTCGACCAGCAGAATGTTTTTCATAATTGGGATCAGTATACCCATTCATACTGTCCGACCGGTATTCCACTGGTGACGGGAAAAGCCATTTGAGGAATGTATCCACCGCTCTGGATACCAGTTATGTTCTCATCGGGACTTTGACTTCAAGAGCCTTGACCGAGTCAAAGAATGAGCCAGTCCCTCGCCATCCCATCCTATGGAAGAGCCTGCCCAGAAGCTCGTTCACAGGACGGCATTCCAGGATCACATCATTTAAACACGTAAAGGATTGATTGGAGGGGCAGGTGGTCTGATTCGAAAGCCTCGCCGGCAGGGACGCCGGCGTGGAGCCTACAAGGATGTATTC